>JAIORT010000163.1 GCA_021107975.1 Bacteroidales bacterium
AAAAAACCTTAAATCCTCTTTAGCAAATGAAATCAGTAGTTTAATTAATACTAATTTCGACAAATTAAAAAGGAAAAGTGATTGGATACATTGTGAATTATTAAGTGAAAACTCCAAAAAAATAGCAAGTACAGTATCTTTTGAACCATTAAAATTTGGAATGCATTCACTTTTTCATGGGAAGAATAATATTTATTTAAATTACTATTTTGATGATATATATTTTTCCATGAAAGACCTTGAATCAACAGCAGAATATATATTTAACAGAAAAAATAATGGGAAGGCTGAAATACTGATTATCTGGGTAGAAATTTTTGAGATATTATATAAAACAAAAGAACTCGCAAAAATATTAACAGAAAAATTTAAGGAATCATCGTTTAAACATATTGTTCTTTTTTCATATTTGGATAGAAAGGACTTGTTTTTTGAATCTAATAGATTTATTAAAATTAAATAAACTATCTATGCATAACACTTAAGTATCGTTTTCAGCGGTAACCGAATATGTACTTTTTGTTGAATTAAACCGGATTAGTAGGGGGGATACCTTTTATTATTGTGGAATCAATTATTTGGACTTTTTACTTGAACACAAAATATAAATAATCCATAAGAAATGATTTTAAAAACTAAATCAGTAGAAATTTCCGATGAACCTTTAGGTTGCCAGGTAATATTTTCTGACACGGAACCTCAATTTGATAAAAATGAAAAAAAATATATTTTGATTCAAAAATTCTTTGATGATGATATAGACGAGACGGAAAATTATTGCTATATCGAATCGCATGACGATAGAATTACTGACCATTACAAAAAACTGGAAGCGACCTTAAAAAAAAATTATTTAGAATTAAAATTGAAGCAAAAAATTATAAAAATATATTTTGAGATTGAAGAAAAACAATTCACTGAATTGAAATCTGTTTTGAAAATAATTTTACACGGTTTAGTAAAAATAGAATTAGATTAAAAGATTCAGGATTCAAAGTTTCATAATTCCTGACCCACCACAAATTAATATATTATGTTTTAGTTCATCCCTACGGGATTAAATTTGACGTTTATCATTCCCCAAGACTGCCGTCTTGGGTTACAAACAGAACATGCCTCCGGCATTTAATTTCAATATTTGAGTCCCGTTAGGGACAGACTATTTGTAACCCCGAACACAAGTTCGGGGAAAAACGCATATAACAGTATTAATCCCGTAGGGATGACCTATCTGTTTTGGAGCATGTAAAATCTTCATCAAAGGTTTCATCTTAAGTATATTAATAAATTGAGAAAGTTTTATAAATTTACCGAAGATATCGCAAAATGCGACAACCTTAAAATAATGGATAGTAAAGCAATAATGGAATTAATGCAACAAGAAACAAATAAAAAAGACAGACCACGAATTGGTTATAAAATAAAAGGAGACAAGTGAATGCTCACTATCCAACAAAGTGCATAAGAAATGATTTTAAAAAAAAATCAGTAAAAATTTCCGATGAAGCTTTAGGTTGTCAGGTAATACTTTCTGCACTTTAAAAATAAACATTATTTTTGAATAAAATTAAAGTGGTCGAATTTGACCACTTTGGAAAATGTTTTGAATGAGCAAGTTAAATAAAATAGACATAGAAAACACTGTTGTTTCAATTACACAGATAAATAAAGAGGATTACATCTGCTTGACGGATATGGCAAAAGCCAAACAAGGTGATAATCGTGCTGCTGATGTAATTAAGAATTGGATGAGAACTCGTGTTACAATTGAGTTTTTAGGAACTTGGGAAATAATGTATAATCCTGATTTTAAAGTGGAGGAATTTGACCACTTTAAAAGTGAAGCAGGATTACCAACATTTGTGTTAAGTCCAAAACAATGGGTTGAAAAGACAGGTGCAATAGGAATAATTTCAAAATCTGGCAGATATGGAGGAACTTATGCTCATAGAGATATTGCATTTGAATTTGGAGCTGCAATAAGTGCTACATTTAAGCTGTATTTGATTAAAGAATATCAGAGGTTTAAGGCTATTGAAAGTAATCAATACAATTTAGAATGGGACGTCAAGCGTATATTAAGTAAAGCGAATTACCACCTTCAAACAGATGCTGTTCAGAAACATATATTACCGGAAAAGAACTATGAAAAGGACAAAGAATGGCTGATTTATGCAGAGGAAGCTGATTTATTAAATGTTGCTTTATTTAATTGCACAGCAAAAGATTGGAGAACTTTAAACCCTGAGCAAGCTAAAAAAGATTTAAATATCAGAGATTTTGCAAGTATAAATGAATTGGCAGTTCTATCAAATATTGAATGAGAAAAACTCTATGAAAGCAATAAATAAGCTTTCAAATGATGTGTATATTAATTATCAAGATAGAATTGTTGAATAAAGAAAGCGCGAGAAACTAAATCAGTAGAAATTTCCGGTGAACCTTTAGGTTGCCAGGTAATATTTTCTGACACGGAACCTCAATTTGATAAAAATGATGAAAATTTATTATATTTGTTAAAGATAAAATAAAAAGCAATGACAAAAAAAAATGCAATAAAGTTATTTGAATCTAAGCAAGTACGAGTTCACTGGGATGATGATTCTGAAAAGTGGTTTTTTTCAATTATTGATGTAATTGAGATTCTTACTGAAAGTCCACGTCCAAGAAAATACTGGAATGCACTTAAAACCAAGCTAAATAAGGAAGGAAGTCAACTGTCCCAAAACTTGGGACGTTTAAAAATGAAAGCTTCAGACGGTAAGATGAGAGTAACATGAGTATTATGATAACAATTTATTAATTGCACTTGATATGTATCTTGGTGAGAATTATCCTAAATACAAAAACCTGGGATTGCCGGCATACTGTATAAGGAAATTCAGAAAGGGCTCTATGGGTTAACGGAGGGGGAGATTGAGATAGTTGAGAATTTGGAATGAGTAAAAATTTATTTTTTTGGTGAAAATAAATATAGCGAATAAAATGAATATTTTTAAATAATGATTGAACATTTACAAATATTAGTCTTTATACTTCTGGTATTCAGTTATTTTTGGTTAGCTTTTTATATTAAACAAACCTATGAAATATATCATTATAAATATTTGCGAGAACTATTGAAAATAGTTTTAGTCTTTCTTGCTTTTATAACAATGCGCTTTGTTCGTTTATATCTTGTAAAAAATATTTTAAATGATTTCAGTGTAAACCTGGTAAATATAATAGACATTTTCAGGTATTTTTTAAGCCTTTGGATAATTTATCTCCTGATTAATATTTTACTAAGCTTTAGAGAAAAATCTTTCACAAAAAAGCAAAAAACATGGATATTCTTAATTGTTACTCTTGGTTTTACATTATATATATATGGAACATACTACCTGTATGATAATAATATATTTAAATGGGTTGAAAATGTGCTAAATTCTATTACAGGGATTAATTTTTTTATAAAGATTGCTTTGTTAATTGGTTTTTGTTTTTTTTGGGATGAAAAAAAAACAAAGGAGAATCAAAAACTCAGCAGGTATTTTTCTTTATTATTCATTATTGCTTTTGGGGTTTCTGCAATTTTAGTTTCAATAAGTCAGCTTTACAACGAGCCTATTTCTTATAAAAGTGTAATATTTACGAGCTTACGTTATTCAACATTCCTTTTTGTTATATATATTTGGATAAAATATTTGTTCCTCCCTTATGCACTAAGTTTAAGCAAATTAGTCCTGCAGGATACTAATCTTAATTATATTTATAAAAAATATAATATTTCAGAACGTGAAAAGGAAATTATTGAACTTATCATTGATGGAAAAAGCAACAATGATATAAAAGAATCTCTATTTATTTCATATCATACTGTTAAAAATCATCTCTCAAATATCTACAAAAAGCTTAATGTTAATAACAGACATGAGTTAGTCCATCTTTTTATCAAATTAAAAGATCCCATATCAATTAATTAATTATCGTTTTATTCGTTCACTTTTGTATAAAATCCAAATAGGAAATCATTCCTATTTGTTAATTTGAGAATATTTCCCTATTGTATTATTAGATTCATCAATATAGTTTTGTGGCTGTTTTAACAAAGATATGTTTGAAGTGTTTTAGTTTAAATTTATTTAATCTTCAAAATCAAACGATATGACTATTCACAAAACGAAACATTTATTACTCATAATCATTTTCTATTTAGGAGTTGATGCCATGAGTCAAGAGTCTGTAATAAAGAAATATTCCGCAATTGAAATTATTGGAGAGCCTGTAATTGATGGGAGGCTTGATGACAAGTGTTGGGAGGGTTCGAATTGGGAGACTGACTTTAAACAGTGGGAACCTTATAACGGAGAAAAACCAAGTCAAAAAACCGAATTCAAATTATTATTTAATGAGAATAATCTTTTTGTTGGTATAAGAGCTTATGATTCAGCCCCTGATAGCATAAAATGTTTAACTTTTAAACGAGATGTTATTGGTGGTGATTATGTTGGTGTTTTAATTGATTCTTATCATGATTTAAGAACAGCATTTGTTTTTCGAGTTAGTTCTGCAGGCACAAAATCTGATTATATTATATTTAATGATGGGGATGGTTATGAAATTACTTGGAATCCTATTTGGTACACTAAAGTAAGTATGGATAGTTTAGGATGGTATGCCGAAATGAAAATACCATTTAGTCAATTAAGATTTGAAAAAAACTCTGAAAAAGTATGGGGGCTTAATGTGGTGCGAAAAATATTTAGATTACCTGAAATAAATTATTGGTCACATATACCTAAAGATGCTCCTGGTTTTGTACATCTTTTTGGAGAGCTGGATAACTTGCAATCAATCGAACCTAAAAAACAATTAGAAGTAACGCCTTATATCGTAGGGCAAACTGAACGTTTTAAAGAAGAACCCGGTAATCCTTTTGCTACCGGTAAAAAAAGCATGACAAAGTTCGGATTAGATAGTAAAATTGGTGTTTCAAATAACTTCATTGTTGATTTAACAATTAATCCTGATTTTGGTCAGGTTGAAGCGGATCCATCAGAGGTTAACCTCACAGTATTTGAAACTTTTTTTGAGGAGAGAAGACCTTTTTTTGTTGAAGGAAGTAATATAACGTCATTTGATATGGGGTTAGAAAACCAGGATGGTAATAATAATTTATTTTATTCACGAAGAATAGGCCGAAAACCAAGTATCTCCCCCTCATATACTGAAGGAGAATATATATATGTTCCTGAATTTACCAGAATACTTGGAGCAGCTAAAATTACCGGAAAAACAAGTAATGGTTTATCTGTTGGTATAATTGAAAGTGTAACTGATAAAGTACGAGCCGAAATTGATTTGAATGGAAACAGAAGATACGAAACCGTTGAGCCTTTAACTAATTATTTTGTAAGCCGAATTCAAAAAGATTTTAGCAAGGGCGAAACAATACTTGGGGGTATGTTTACGGCAACGAACAGAAAAACAGGGATAGATTCATTAGCTGATCAAATGCATGCTAATTCATATACCGGTGGTGTTGATTTTACAAAGGCTTTTCATAATAGAACCTATTTACTTGAGACACAATTTGCTTTCTCACATTTAACAGGTAGTAAAAACTCAATTACAAAACTACAGTGTTCACCAATCAGGCAATTTCAAAGACAGGGAATTGATCATGTTTCAGTTGACTCTTCATTGACTTCTTTAACTGGAACAGGTGGAAAATTAATTTTCAGAAAGAATGGAAATGGACATTTTAATTATAAGGTTGCATTTTCATGGTCTTCGCCAGGTTTTGAGCTAAACGATATTGGATACCTTAGGTCTGCAGACAATATTACTCAACTAATTTGGGGTGGATATAATATTTGGAAGCCTGTTGGAATTTTTAAAGCCCTGGATTTCAATTTAAGTGAATGGTCTGAATGGGATTTTGGCGGCACAAATTTACTAACTGCATTAACATATAGTTCCAACTTTCTTTTTACAAATGACTGGAATATTATTACTGTGTATAATTACTTTTTTAATATTAATGACCCTTATGTTTTAAGAGGAGGACCTTATCTAAAATTACCCCAAAAAAACAGTTTTTATTTCAATATAAGTACGGGTATAAAAAGAAAATTGGCAGCTTCAATTGTCTCATCTTTTATTAGAAGCAATAATAATTATCGTAATGAATCAATGATTGGTATTACTCTGAGATTAAGGCCAAATAGTCATTTATTCTTTAGTCTTGAACCACAATATTCTACCCATATGAATAAATTACAGTATGTAAATACAACTTCTTATTCAAGTGATGCACGTTATATAATGGGCACATTAGATCAAACTACTTTTAGCTCTACTATCCGTTTAAATTACTTTATCTTGCCAAATTTATCTATCGAATACTGGGGGCAACCATTTTTTTCAACCGGTAAATTCTCTGAATTTAAATACATAAATAATCCAACATCTAAAATATTTTCTGAGCGTTTTAATGTGTATTCTTCGGAACAAATTCATCAAAATGAGGATATTTATGATATTGATGAAAATGGAGATGGCTCAATTGATTATACTTTTAGCAATCCGGACTTTTGTGTACGGAACTTTTTAAGCAACCTGGTTTTTCGTTGGGAATATCATCCCGGCTCAACAGTTTATCTAATTTGGAGCCAAACTCAAATTAATAACCGTTATAGTCAGGAAACAAGCGTAATAGACAATTTTCAGAAACTTTTTGAAACTGTACCACATAATGTATTCTTAATAAAACTCTCTTATCGTATTGGAAGGTAATCAATGTACTGTGGGATGTAAAGTAAATCGATAGTACTATGTTATGAAATTTATTAATGAAAAATATATTTTGAGATTGAAGAAAAACAATTCACTGAATTGAAATCTGTTTTGAAAATAATTTTACACGGTTTAGTAAAAATAGAATTAGATTAAAAGATTCAGGATTCAAAGTTTCATAATTCCTGACCCACCACAAATTATACTAATTCTCGTACGTTTGCAAAAATATAGAAAAAGGACCATTTGATTATTAATTTTGTAGTTTAATAATTTCAAATGGAAGAAGATAAGAAAGGAACTAATTCTAGGTACGTCAAGTACGATACCGTTGTTAAGAAATACATCTTATCTTCTATTTCCTTTCAAGTTTGGACTAAGTATTTAGGGATGTCCATTTATGGACAATCTCGTGTAAAAAGACGAGATAAAACTGTAAAGGCAATTCCATTGAACAAAAACAAAATGATATGGAAGTATTAAGACAAAACGTAGGCAATGACATTGCCAAAGATTCATTTGTTGCAACTTTGACATTTTTACTGAAAGGTCAGTTAATCAAACATGTTGCCACAAAAAAGTTTACCAACAAGCCCAAGGGTTTTAAAGATTATTCCCAGTGGGTGGACAAACACAAAAAAGATAGCATAGATGTTAATTTCACAATGGAGGCTACCGGTGTTTATTATGAGAACCTGGCATATTACTTATTTGAAAATGGAGAAACCATTCATGTCCTGCTCCCAAATAAAGCAAAGAAATTTGCAGGGAGTTTGAACATTAAATCCAAAACGGATAAAATAGACTCTAAAATATTGGGGCAGATGGGTGTTGAAAGAGAACTTGAAAAATGGCAACTAAGTTCTAAAATATACAGGCAATTAAGGACATTGACAAGGGAAAGGTCACAATTAGTAAAAGAAAGTACCAGGGTCAAAAACCAACTTCATGCAGAACAGCATACGGCAAAACCGATGAAAAGCACCATAAGGAGAATGAAGGGGCACATTAAATATTTAGAAAGACATATAGCGAATGTGGAAAAGGAGATTAGAGTTTTGGTAAAATCGGATAATTTCGTTGCTGATAAAGTGAAGAAAATCACCACTGTGCCTGGTCTTGATTTCACCACTGTCGTAAATATTATTGCTGAAACGCAGGGGTTTTCAAACGCCAATAGTATTAAGCAGTTAACCAGTTTCGCCGGTTACGATGTCCAACTTAAAGAATCCGGAAAATGGAAAGGGAAATCAAGGATTTCAAAAAAAGGGAACAGTCATATAAGGGGGGCTCTTTACATGCCGTCCCTGTCGGCAAAAACACATTCTCAAACCTATGGAAGATTTTATGAACGGATAAACACGAAAAAGCAAAATGGATTAATTTCATCCACGGCAGTACAAAGAAAACTTCTTGGGTTAATTTATACTTTGTGGAAAAATGATACTACTTATATTGAAAATTATCAATTACAAAAAAAAGCATCATAAAAAATGAAAGGAGAAAAAGGACATCAGGTAATGCGGAGATTAAGCCTTCTTTCTGCTTTTTTGCGGAGCAAAAACAGTAGTGGGAGCAAAGCTCCCACTACACAAGATAGACTTCAGTACAAAGCGTTGACCGAAGCCTTCTTTCTGCTTGGACAAAAATATGAAAAATTTATTATAAATAATTTGGAATTTAACACAGTATCTTAACA
>JAIORT010000715.1 GCA_021107975.1 Bacteroidales bacterium
CCTTTTTGCAGGTTATTGATGTTTAACCGGAGTTCATTTTCTCCTGCCAGTTTTCCTGAAATAACATTTTCGCCCCTTACGTTAAATATGGCAAAAGTTCCGTTTGTTGTTTTGTGAGATAATTTAACAGTTAATTTATCATAAACCGGATTTGGGAACAACCGGATGTTGTTTTCATTTTTCAAACAGTAATTTACACCTGAAAAGAAATTATAATCATTTTCGAATTTATCCTTAATGTAACTGCAATATTCTTTCAGCAACTCGACCGATGACCACGGAGTTCCGTTGTAATCCCTTGCCCATACGAAAGCAAGGTCAATTTGCTGTACATCTCCAGGTTCAAAAGTAAAAGGACCGGATGTTCCGACTCCTCTCCTGTCGTAAGGATTATTTCCTGTTATTTCCTCGGTCCAGTAATAACCGTTTTGATTAAAACCCCCGTTTGGCAATATTCCGTTTGTTCCCCAGTTACAAGTGTCGGAATCTCCAGGAAACATGAAATTACACTCTGGGCCTAAAGCTCCAGAGTTGATATGCCCGTTACTGCCATATAAACATTTTATATTATCCTTCCAGTATCCTCTCAAATAATTATAATATTCCGCTGCAATTTGGGGATCGCCTTGTGGACCCCCTGAATTATTAAAATAAAAAAACCCGGTCATTCCCAGTCTTTCGTTATCCACAATAGTATCGCCGAAATTTAAACCATTAATACTTTCATCGCATATTTGATTACCATTTACATCGTATTTAGGATTGTCAATTCCATCGGCATTCATAAAGGGACCTCCCAGAAACATTATACCTTGTGCCGGAGGATGTTCTCCGTAAGCTTCAGGTTCGCCATTGCCATCAACAGGTATCCCATTATAGGTATAATAAAACCCCCTTTGCACATCGCAGCCGATATAATCGTCCCATGCATAACCTAAATCGGTGTCAGTATAAGAACCGATATAAGTATCGTGATAAGTTGTATCGGAAAGGTTAATTATGTCGTAATGCAAAAAGGTAGTACTCCATAAGGCTGAATCTTCGGGTGTGTCAAAAGCATACGCCATGGCATGTATCTCAATACCGAGCGGAACACCGTTTGTTTCCGAATGAAAATCTCTGGCATCATTAAAAATAAAGAATAAAGCCTGATCACCTTTTATTAACGGGTAATCGCCATCCATTGATTCATATATTCCATCATTATTATTGTCGTAATATGGCGCCAATTGTGCAAGCTGACCTGCCGATTCATCGCCGTTACCGGGCCAGGATAATATATCTTCAATAGGAGCGTAGCCGCTTTCCCACCAGTGTGCTTTATGATATTCAATTTCTTGTTTTGTCAGTTTCCATATCTTAAACCATTTTGCATCATAAATCGAATCGTAAACATCCGAAACAGGTCCGTGCCAGTAATCTTCACCCACCTGCCTGTACCGCTCGCCTGCCAGATGAAGATTATCATTCTCATCAAGACCGCCTATCCAGAATGAATTTGAGAAAATTGAAGCCTTTGTGCTTCCATTCGGAACAAAATACTTAGCCCCGGTACCTCCCGGCATATCCCAAAAATGATTTCCGAAGCAGTTGAAACGGGCATTTACATTGTTAATGTTTAAAGAATCATAGAAACTGATATTTTCAATTTTATAATATAATAATCCGTAATCAAATGAATTATAGATATTGTTAGTATCTTCAGTTATTAAATAGGGTAATCTTCCATATCCTTTATGTAAAGTATAGTAATCATTAAAATTTATGATTATTTCAATAGTACTATCGTAAATTATATTACTATTTCTATAAAGATAAAAAGAGTCTCCATTAGGATCATAATCATTTAACAAGACATTTACTGTTGAAGAATATCCCGGTGAACAGGTAATTGTATCGTTTCTTGCTACAGGAGCATTTATACTCATCTGCGGGTTTACATATAAATATGCCCAATTTGACATTGATGTTGTATCTTCAACCTCATACACCCTGTAAACAAATACATGCTCAATTATAGAATTAGAACTAAAACCGAAATCATAAATAATAGTGCTGTCTGTGAATATTATCGTATCTGCAGAGCCTTGCTGATATACTTCTGCAATTTCAATCGGGTCTCCATCCGGATCATAATCATTAATAAGTACGTTAAATTCAAATGTGTTATTCCCGCCTGGTACAAACTCAAGTATAATAATACTGCTGTCATTAATTGCTACCGGCGGATTGTTTTGCGCATTGATTTTAATAATTGCGACACAAAACACTGCTATAAATAATAAATAACCCTTTTTCATTTTATTTAGATTTTAATTTTTAACAATCTTCATCACCATTGCCTTGTTTTCGTTCTGAACCTCTATAAAATAAACACCTTTGGTAAAATCCTTACAATTTATTTTACAGACATCATTTTCATAATTAGCTTTAAATTCTGTTTCATATACTTTCCTGCCAATTAAATTAAAAACAGAAATTTGCACAGGCTCTCCAAAAAATATTTCATTGAATTTAACAGATATTTTATCAGTTGCAGGATTAGGATAAATGTTTACATATTGACTTACATTAAAGTCATTAATTCCGGCATTATCAATTACCGTTAGTTTAGCTTCCTCAGTATATACCGTATCACATTCATTAAAAATCTGGCAGCGGTAATAACCTGTATCGCTCAGTTGGACGGATTCAATAGGATATATATGAAAATTGGCTCCGGGAATATCAACACCATTTTTCTGCCATTGATAGGACAAAGGTAATGTCCCGGTTACGGCTAAATTAAAAGCAATATAAGTATTGATATTAGCTGTAATGTCGATTGGATGTCCGGTGATTTCGGGAGGAGTCATAACTATAACCGTAAAAACATCACTCTCTGCCATGCCTCCTTCATTAAAAACATAGCAGTTGTAATATCCTCCGTCATAAGCAGTGATTGGATTAAATGTTAAATAATTAAAAGTACCGCCCGAAATCATATAATTAGATTTTAACCACTGATAATTCAACGAGTTTCCGATAGCATCTATTTGCAATGATATATCAGTGCCGGCACAAACAATAGTATCAATGGGCTGTTCAATAATAAAAGGAGCCAAATAAGTTCCACAATCAGTGTACATAACAGTACCATTTTCTCCGGTTAGATAACCATGTAAAGAATCGGTGAAAACAAGACAATTCAAATTCGTATTATTAATAATTCCACCGTTTTGATTTACCCAGTGCAAACCACCGTCAATAGTGTGAAACAAAGCTTCGTTCGGTCCACATACCCATCCGTTCAGCGAATCAGTAAAGGAAATAGATTTGAAATAATCGGCATACTCCGGTGAAAGTTGGATAGTCCAATCTTCCCCTCCGTTTGTTGTAGTTAAAATTACTTGACCGCCAGCTATCCAGCCTTTGTTTTGATTGATAAAACTAATGGCATATAAATTATTATCACAAGGAGTCTCTTGCAAAATCCAGGTGTTACCTCCATCAGTCGTATGTACAATAGTGCCTTCTGTACCCACAACCCATCCGATATTTTGATCGACGAAACAAACATCATAAAATCTTTTGTATATTCCGGTATTTATTTCAGTCCAGTTATTTCCTCCATCAGTTGTTTTAAAAATAAAACCGTTATCCCCCGCTATCCAACCTGTTTCAGGGTTTATAAAGGTAATTCCGTATAAAATATAAGAAGTATTTATTTCTTTTGTAATCCAATCGTCTCCGCTATTATTTGTATAAAGTAATTTACCAAACAAACCAACAATCCATCCTGTATTTTCATTGGTAAAAACTACTTCATTCAAATCCTCATAAGTATTTGAATTTTGCTCCGACCAATTTTCACCCCCATCGTTACTAAAAATAATAGCACCGGAATTACCAACTGCATATAATTTATTTTCAGCAGCCAAACATAAACTGTTCAAATCGTAAGTAAATCCCGAATAGGTGTTTGTCCAGCTATATCCTCCATCAGTTGAGTAACATATATTATAATCCCCCACAGCACATCCGAAATTTTCATTGGGAAAAGCTGCTGCATTTATATTAGAACAAGACAGTTCAACCTCCTGCCACGAACTGCCACCGTTATTTGTAATATAACAATATTGTTCGGTAGCAACTCTGCCTGAATTTTCATCAAAAAACCGCACTTTAAAAATATCCCCATTAAAATTCATTTGAACCGTATCCCAGGAAACCCCACCATCTATTGACTTTAACAAAATACCATTATTTGCACCTATCCAGCCTGTTGTTTCATTAATAAAAAAGATATCATTTAAGTTACTTAAACCTCCCAATTCTGACATTATCCATTCTTCACCCCCGTTTGTCGTTTTTAATACTTCATTATATCTCAAAATTATCCAACCTGTATTTTCATCTAAAAAAAATATTTTTTTAATTCTTCTACAGGAAAAACCGGTATCATTTTGCGGCAACCAATCCTCGCCGCCGTTTTCGGTTTTATATAATTTTTCTTGCTCTCCCCCCATCCATCCGGTTAATTCATCAATAAAAAAAATAGAATTTATTGAAAAATTACCGGTATAATTCAATACCCAGTCCTCTCCGCCGTTTTCTGTTTTATAAACCTCATTACCTGCAATAAAGCCAATATCTTCATTAACAAAAAATATACAATCAAAATCATTACCGGAATAATAAGAATATTGCCTGTTCCACTTTACACCCCCATCTTCCGTATGTATAATTACACCATTATTACCAACAGCCCAGCCATGAAACTCATCAATAAAATAAACATCATACAGCTTAACATCGGGCAGCTTAGGATTTAATTGCTGCCAAACAGTTTGAGAAAAGGAAATTTTAACAGAAAAAAAACATAATACCGATACGAATAAAATAATGGCTTTTTTCATAATTTGATCATTTTTTAGGAGTGTGCTAATATAAGAAAATAAATAGCAGTATGTCAAAATAAATCAGTTTACGGTGAGATAAAATCAGTTAACGGTTAGAATGATAGTAAACTGATGCTGAACGAAAATGCAAAAAGAATACAACATATCTAACACATTAGCAACTCTTTTATGTTTTCGTTTATCGCAAAGTTTACGACACGAAGTTAGTACGTAGGTATGCGTTTCAGTATAATTAAATATAGTCTGCCAACTCACTGCCCTAAGTTTAATATTAGGAAGTTCTTTTCTTTTTCTTTTAGTATTGTAAAAATTGTAAAAATTAATTAAATTTGTAAAAAATTATTAAAAGAAGATTATGCTTGCATATAAAATTCAAACCCAAATAGATGAACAGGGAAATATACTACTTTACGACCTGCCTTTTAAAAATCGGCAGACAGTTGAAGTTATTATCCTGATTAATGACAAAGTTCAATCTAAAGATAAAGAAGATCAAAGAATAGCTCGACTAAAAGCCTCTTTTGGAACAATAAAAAGTCCGGCCAATTTGCCGGATAAATTATTAATACGTGAAAAAATCTACGAAAACGATGGAAGATGATACTATTAGATACTAACATTATTTTACGTTCAAAACAGGTCGGTTCATACCATCATAAAGAAGTAACAGAAAAGCTTATTGAATTAATTACATCGGGAGAAGAACTTGTTATTTGTCCTCAGATTATCTACGAGTTTTATGTCATCGCCACCCGTCCGGCAGATAAAAACGGTTTAGGCTTGTCGCCGGAAACAGCAATAAAAGAAGTTATAAATTTACTTGAAACTTATACAATGCTTGAAGAAAACGAACAAGTATTTTTCAATTGGCAACAACTAATAAAAGAATACAAAGTTAGTGGGAAAACCGCTCATGATACCAGAATAGTAGCATTAATGCTGGCTAATGAAATAACCAAACTTTATACAATTAATCAATCGGATTTTAAACGTTATAAGCCAAATATCGAATTAATATAAATAAGAATGCTAATATGCAACTCGCAACAATATTTTTTGTTTGCAGCCTTGTGTCGCATTAAATATTATAAATTATTAAAGAAAAACATTATGACAAGAGTAATTCAAATTATCCTGATTATGTTATTATTTGTTTCATGCGGAACAAAGTCGCGAAAAGATTATCCTATTCAGCCGGTTCAGTTTACCGATGTTAGTTTTACTGACCAATTCTGGTCGCCGCGGTTAGAGACGAACCGTAAAGTAACGATCCCTTATGATTTCAAAAAATGTGAGGAAACCGGTCGCCTCGACAATTTCGCCAAAGCCGGCGGACTGATGGAAGGAGATTTTATTGGTATTCGTTATAATGATTCGGATGTTTTTAAAGTAATCGAAGGCGCATCATATTCATTAAGTATTCATCCTGATCCTGAACTGGAAAAATATCTCGACGACCTGATCGCCAAGATTGCCGCAGCACAGGAAGATGACGGTTACTTATATACTGCCCGTACAATTGATCCCGATAACCCGGCGCCAAATGCAGGTGATACGCGCTGGTCGTACCTGCTAAGCAGTCATGAACTTTATAACGTGGGGCACATGTACGAAGCGGCAGTGGCTTATTACCAGGCAACGGGTAAGCGTTCGTTGTTGGATGTGGCAATTAAAAGTGCCAATCTGATTGACAGCATATTTGGACCCGGCAAAAGACATGACGTACCAGGTCATCAGGAAATTGAGATTGGATTAGCAAAACTTTACTGCGTAACCGGAGATAAAAAATATTTGGATCTGGCTAAGTTCTTTCTTGATGAACGCGGCTATGCTCACGGCCGCGACCTCTATACCGCTTACGGCAATGCCGAATATACCCAGGATCATAAACCTGTGCTTGAGCAGGACGAGGCAGTTGGACATGCTGTACGTGCAGGATACATGTATTCGGGCATGGCGGATATAGCAGCACTTACCGGCAATGCTGAATATGTAAAAGCGATAGATAAAATTTGGGATAATGTTGTTTCAAAAAAGCTGTACATCACCGGCG
The DNA here is from genome assembly GCA_021107975.1 of Bacteroidales bacterium. Taxonomy (GTDB): domain Bacteria; phylum Bacteroidota; class Bacteroidia; order Bacteroidales; family JAADJA01; genus JAADJA01. Next base: position 6,955 of record JAIORT010000715.1, read on the forward strand.
GTATCGGCGCCCTGCACAAGGGAGAAGCTTTTGGCGATAACTATGAATTACCCAACGCATCAGCATATAACGAAACCTGTGCCGCCATTGCTAACATGATGTGGAACTACCGTCTGTTTCTGCTTCACGGCGATGCCAAATATATCGATGTCCTGGAACGAACCCTATATAATGGTTTTCTTTCCGGTGTTTCATTTGACGGCAATGAGTTTTTTTATCCTAACCCGCTTAAATCTTTTGGCAATCATAAACGCAGCCCCTGGTTCGACTGCTCCTGTTGCCCGACAAATGTCGTCCGCTTTTTACCTTCACTTCCCGGTTATGTTTATGCTCAAAAAAACGGGATTATTTATGTTAATCTTTTCATAAGCGGCAACACCTCTATTGAAATAAATAATAACACCGTGAATTTGAAACAGGATACCCGGTACCCGTGGGATGGCAAGGTAAAAATTTTAGTTGACCCTGAAAAATCAGAAAAATTTGCTGTTTACGTGCGTATTCCGGGTTGGTCACAAGGTCAGCCTGTACCAGGCGATCTGTATCGGTTTTTGAATACAAGCGAAGAAAAAGTTACTCTAAAGATAAATAACGAAGAAACAGACCTTGTTCCGGATAAAGGCTATGCCAGGATTGAACGCGTCTGGCAAAAAGGTGATGTTATTGAGTTGAGTATGCCAATGCCAATCAGGAAAGTACTGGCTAATGAGAAAGTTCAGGACGATACCGGCAGGTTTGCTTTAGAGCGTGGACCTATTGTTTACTGCGCTGAATGGAAAGATAACGACGGGCATGTCCTTAACCTGTTTGTGCCGGAAAACACTGCTTTTACTGCTGAACGCCGGGACGATTTGTTGAATGGCGTAACAGTAATAACAGGTAAAGCTTTTGGGCTTTATAAATCTAAAGATGGTGAATCTGTTGAGAAAAAAGAACGGAATTTTATGGCGATCCCTTATTATGCCTGGGCGCACCGCGGTCAGGGTGAGATGATAGTATGGCTGCCTTATGAAGAAAAAATTGTAAGACCTCTAAGCCTTCCGACTTTTGCTTCTTCTGCCGAAGCGAGCGCGTCTCACACTTATCGGGGCGATACCGAGAAAGCATTAAACGATGGTATTGAACCGAAAAATTCCAATGACCAGGCGATTCCACGTTTTACATGGTGGAACCACAAGGGAACAACGGAATGGGTGCAGTATGATTTTGAAAAACCACATAAGTTCCAATCGGCAGAAGTATATTGGTTCGATGATACAACCGATAAAGGAGGCTGTAATATCCCGGCATCATGGCAATTACTTTACAAAAAAGGCGGTCAGTGGAAAGAAGTTTCAAACGTTAACAATTACGGATTGGAAAAGGATAAGTACAACAAGGTTAAGTTTGACCGGGTTAAAACAAAATCATTACGTATTGAAGTTCAATTAGAACCTGGTTTTTCAGGCGGTATTCTTGAATGGCGGGTTAATTGACTTAATTAGT
>JAIORT010000920.1 GCA_021107975.1 Bacteroidales bacterium
TATAACGACTATCTCCCCTCAATATATTCCTCTTCATGATCATTTTCCCCCCGATATTCAATCGGGGGGTTTTTTATTGTCTAACCTTAATAATTCATCACGCAAAGACGCAGAGACGTAATCCCGCACGTGCGGGATGAATTGAAACAATTTAATGCCTTCAATACTTTTTTTATAATGAAATTGAATGTTTTAAATACTTATTGCTAATTTACTTATTCTTTGCGGCTTAGCGGCTTTGCGAGAGATTTTATGAATAATGCAGGCTAAAACTATAAATGAAAATTTTCGATAATTTGCATGATTTCTTTAATTGAAATGCTTTCTTTCTCGGACTTATTATGGAAGGATATTTTTTTGCAAGACGCTTAAGCTCTTTATCAAACGTTCGAGTAGATAATATTTTATAATTCATTGATCAGGTCATCAATTGTTTTAAGCTTAATTTTGCCTTGTTTATGTAATTCTACTTCGTGTAAAGCATCTTTTATACTTTGCAAAATCTCAGTTTTAGTAGGTTCTTGATATTCGCCCTTCTCAATACTTTTAAAATATTGTTTCATCTTTTCCCAATCTTGAATGGGAACATAAACACCAGTTGTATTTCCTTTATTATCTGTTAAATATTGTAAATTCATTATCTTAATATCTTATTTCATTTGTTAAGAAAACTCTAATTTTAAGCCTATTTGCAAAAATAACAAAATTTAAGATTAATTACCTTTGTAACCGTTTTATAAAACCGAACTTAGTTTACAATAATATTTCAGTATCAAATTTATTTAATGAACTTTACGGTTTACAAATCTTCGGCAGGATCGGGCAAAACCTATACATTAGTAAGGGAATACCTGAAGCTGGTTCTTACAGAGCCACATAAGTTCAGGCATATTCTGGCAATTACTTTTACTAACAAGGCTGCTAATGAGATGAAACAACGAATAATAAACAGCCTTAAAGAGATTTCTGATTTCAGCTCCTTTTCAGGATCAATTGCTGTTAAATTCATGTTGCCGGAGCTTGAAAAAGAAACCGGACTTGACAGGAACAGCATCTCAGAAAATGCAGGGAAAGTACTGGAACTTATACTGCATAATTATTCTGATTTTGCTATTTGTACCATCGACAGCTTTGTACATCGTATCATTCGCAGCTTTGCTTTTGATTTGCATCTGCCTCTGAACTTCGAGGTTGAAGTGGACACGGATGATTTGATTGCCAAAGTCATTGACATTCTTATAAGTAATGTGGGCACAGATGAGAAATTAACCCGAATGCTTATTAATTTCACCCAATCGAAAACCGATGACGAAAAAAGCTGGCACATCGAAAATGACCTCACTGAAATTGCTAAAATCCTTACTAAAGAAGATGGGCAAATCCATATTGAAAAGCTTAAAAAACTCAATCTGGATGATTTCTCTCAAATTAACCGGCAAGTCAACACGATTATTCGCAGATTTGAAAATACACTGACAGATTATGCAAAAGATGCTGACAATTTAATAAAATCAAAGGGAATTCCGCATCAGGCATTTTACAGGGGAGGTTCAGGTATTTGTAAGTATTTCGAATATCTTGTAAATAAGAGGTTCGATAAAGTACTTCCAAACAGTTATGTTATAAAAACCATTAAGGAGGATAAATGGTATTCGGGAAAGGCAAATACTAACGAAAAAGCTGCTATTGATGAAATTAAAGAAAACATCAGGTTGGCTTATGAAAGAATTACAGAGTATATCGATAAGCATTACCCGAAGTATGTAATCCTGAATGAAATAAGAAAGAATCTTTATCCTGTCGCAGTCCTGAATGAAATTGAAAAAGTGATGGATGATTATAAATCGGAAAATAACATTGTTCTTATTTCCGAATTTAATAAACGAATTGCAGATATAGTCCTTAACGAACCGGTTCCGTTTATTTATGAAAGATTAGGAGAAAAATACAAGCATTTTCTAATTGATGAATTCCAGGATACATCTGTGTTGCAATGGCTGAACCTGTTACCGTTGATTGATAACTCCCTGTCTGAAGGTAATTTCAATATGGTTGTCGGTGATGGCAAACAGGCGATCTACAGGTGGCGAAGCGGAGAAGTTGAGCAATTTGCTAAGCTTCCAAAAATTTATAAAAAGAAAAATGACCCGGTGCTTATTCAAAGAGAACAGAGCCTGGAAAGAAATTATCAGCCCGAAGTGCTTGAGCATAATTACAGGTCGAAAGCGGAAATAGTTGATTTTAATAATGATTTTTTTGCCGAAATTTCAGAAATCCTGCCGGAAGGATACCGTTTAATTTATTCTGATCTCAAACAAAAGTTCGATAAAGAAAATACCGGTGGATTTGTGCAAATTGAATTTCCGGGAAAGAATAATGAGGAACTAACATTTGCAGATTTTAACCTGCAACGCATTAAGGAAACAATAGATGATTTGCAGGCAGATGAATTCAATTTGAAAGATATTGCCATATTATGCAGAAGTAATAAAAACGCGAGCCTGATTGCGGGGTATTTATTGGAAAATGATATTAACGTGGTATCTTCCGAATCATTGCTGCTGAGTAATTCTGCCCAGGTGAAATTTCTTATCGCTGTAATTAAAGCCATGTTCGATCCTTATGACAGAATTGCAAAAACCGGGGTAATATCATATTTAACTCTAAAGGGAATTTTGCAAGGTAAATTACACGAAAATTTGAAAGGCTTTGGAATTTATAAAAATAAAAATGACGCATCCGGTTCAAATGAAAACAGATTCTATAAAGTACTATCTGAATATAATTTCAATCTTAATAAGATAAAATTATTAAACCTGCCAATTTATGACCTGTGTGAAGAATTAATAAGGATTTTTAATCTGAACAGGAAAGTCAATCCATATATACAGTTCTTCCTTGATGCCGTTTTGAAATTGTCAACTGATCAGTCTCCTGAATTACAAGACTTCTTTGATTGGTGGGAAGAGAAAAAGGATAAGCTGTCAATAGTTGTCCCTGAAGGAATTAATGCCATAAGGGTGATGACTATCCATAAAGCTAAAGGGCTTGAATTCCCGGTTGTTATTTATCCTTTTGCTACTGATAAGCATAAAAAAACAAAGGATAAATTGTGGATTGATTTTGAAAATAAAGAAATTCCCAAACTAAAAACGGCTCTTGTTAATGCAAACAAAATCCTTGAAAAAACCGGATACAGTGCTCAATATATTGAGGAAGACCAAAAATCGTTATTAGACCTTGTTAATTTACTTTATGTAGTTATGACCCGCCCTACCGACAGGCTTTATATATTTTCTGCACAACCTCCCGAAAAAGATGATGCTATTGAATCAGTTCCGAAGTTTTTAAAGTATTATTTTAAAATCAGGGATGTTTGGGAAAATGATAAAACTTTATACACTTTTGGAGAGAAAAAGAAATATAAAAGCAAAGCCGCAGAGGAAGGATCAGACTTTACATTAAACCGGTTAATTTCGAGTGAATGGAAGAACAGGATGCTGTTGAGCTTGCAGGCTCCGGAGCATTGGGAAGTAGAAGACCCGGATAAAAAACAAGAATGGGGAAATCTCATTCATCTTATATTATCCAAAATCCGAACTTTTGAAGATGTTGATACCGTAATGGATAGCCTGTACTTTGAGGGAGTTGTTGATACTGACGAAAAAATTAAAATAGCCGAAAGGATTAAAAGATTTCTTTCCAATCCTGAAGTGAAGAAGTATTTTGAAAAAGGTTTGACAATAAAAACCGAATCGGAAATTTTACTGCCCGATGGCAAAACCTACCGCCCCGACCGCCTGATAATATATGATGATTCTGTTACGGTAATCGACTTTAAAACAGGTAAGCCCGAAGCAAAGCACAAAGAGCAGGTTAGGTTTTATAAAAAAATTGTAAAACAATTAGGTTATGTTAAAGTACAGGGAGTTTTATTATACTTTGATGAGCAGGAGCCTGTTGTCATGGTTGAGTAACAAATCATTTAATAATTATAAAATCGCCTTTTAATATTAAATTTGCTACCGCATATTATTATGTTATGATACGGCTTCTGTTTCTATTATTTATATTTATTTTCCTTATTGATTTATTATATGGTCAGCCTGCAGTAAAAGAAAATTGCGATACCGCTTATATAAAAGACCTGTCCGATAAACTTTCATTAAGATTATACGGTGTAATTAAGTTTAACAAGTTCAGAATTTATGATAATGATTCTGATCATTCACTTTGTTATTCACCCAATAGTAATCTTAACCTGGGAATCGGGGTAAATTACAAATGGATCGGTCTTGGTCTGGCATTTAATTTTCCTTTTGTGAACAATGATGATGATATTTATGGAAAAACAAAAAGGTTTGATGCCCAGACCAATATTTTTACCCGCCGGCTGGCAATAGATGTTTACCTTCAGTATTATCAAGGATTTTATATTGAAAATCCCGATTCGTACCAAAACGACTGGACAGAAGGTATGCCATATCCTCAGCGCCCTGATATAGTTACTGCAACAATTGGTGGAAGCTGTATATATGCTTTTAATTACAAAAAATACTCTGCAAAAGCAGCCTTTGTGCAAACGGAATTACAAAAGAAAAGCGCCGGTTCATTCCTGCTTGGCGGGTTTTTTTCATTGTTCGGGATAACAGGAGATTCCTCTCTGATACCTTATGAACTGAAAGAGGTCTATAGCCCTGACCTTTTTTTTAAACATGTTTCTGTAACAGGAATTGGTGTGGCTTTTGGTTATTCACATACTTTTGTTATGTGGAAGAAATTGTATCTGTCATTCACTTTGGTGCCGGGGATTTATGTTCAAAACTATAGTGCCCAATACGAAGATGATCAAGAACAGGAAACAGGGACTTTTATATCAGGCAGGTTTCTGGGTAGGATGGCGCTTGTTTATAATTCTAAAAAATCGTATGCCGGCATTACGGCAATTAATGATAGTTTTAGCGGAAACACCGGTGAAGGGCAAAAGAACAGACTGAATATTGAAGTTGGAGTGGTGAGGATTTTTTATGGAAGACGGTTTTCAATTAAATAAAAAAGGCTATTGCTGGAATTGCAATAGCCTTTATAAAATTGATTAATTTTTACCTTATTATTGAGATTTTTTCCTGAATTATTTCTGACCCGTTAATAAGTCTGAGGAAATATATTCCTTTATCTAAATCAAAAGCATTTAATTCTACACTGTATTTAGTTCCCGGTTCAGTTACTTTATTATATAACTGCTTCACAATTTGTCCTTGAATATTTATTAATTCAACAGTAGTTTGTCCTTGATCCGATACTTCGAAATCAATTTTTGCAATACCTGCTGTTGGATTAGGATAGATATTTATTGCAGTTTGGATAGTTGAAATTAAATCATCTGATTTAAAGTTTTCTTCATAGAATTCCTGATCAAAAAGTTTTATTTCTTCAACGCTTTCAAATTCCGGCATTTCATCTAAAACAGTTGAATTTTTATACCAATCACATGATCCTATTTGATCGCCAAAGTAGAGTAACCATGGAACAACCCACTTTCTTACACAAATAGTATATTGAATATTCGGGTTCCAGAAGGATGTATGGCAAACAAGTACTTTGTTATTCATCCAGCCACAACGTACATCCATAACATCAACCAGTACATCGTCGGTTGCACTACATTGGTTAGCATCTGTTACAGTAACTGAATATATGGTACTCACTTCAGGACATACATCTATACTTTCTGTTGTTTCTCCGTTGCTCCATAAATAAGTATAAGGCGGGGTGCCATCATATACATCTGCTGTTAATGTGGCACAAGCCATCGGATTATAGCCATAATAAACCATCTGGTCATCTCCTAAATCAACAACCGGACAATTAAATAAGGGAACTGTAGATGTAACCCATTCAGGAGCTGTACTTGTACCGCAACATTCGTAATAAACGCCCCCAAGCTGCCCATCGTAACCATTAGGGCCTGAATCATAAGCTGTCGTCCCACTACCCTGGTTAAATTTATAATAGGCTATAAGATTTGTTTCTAAGGATGGGTTAGGAAGTTCCCTGTGCATATTGTCCAGTCAACATCCCAAATTCTTAATTCATCAATAATACCATCATAAGGCTGTCTATAACAATACCATCTATTACCAATATTCATTTCACCAGCATCATTAACAACATCAAGAGATCCACTCAGAGAACCTGTGGCTTCCTCAATGCCGTCAATATAAACCCTTATGGTTGAACCATCCCATGTACCGGATAGATGGTGCCACTCATCTAAAGGTATAGGATTGGTTGTAGTAACTTGTGTAAAACTTGTTCCATTGCCAAGGTGAAAAACTAAATATCCGGTACTATTAATATACATCCAATAAGCAATATCAGCACTACTCATACAATCTGTATTTTCTTTAATAACAATATTCATGTTTCCCGGCAGTAATGACTCCAAATTGCACCATGCCTCGACTGTTAGTTTTGTGTTGCTGCTAACATCAATTCCATAAACAGTAAATGTGTTTTTATTTATGCCTGAGCCTGTGCCTGGATAAAAACTCAGGGCATAATTCTGAGCAGAGACACTTAACGAAAATAATACAATTAAAAATGTCCAAAAAAGATAGTTAAATTTTTTCATAGTTACAGATATTAAATTAATAATAAATTTTTTTGTTCTTTAATTATATGTAAAATTATGCCATAATTATATCTGACCTATAAACCTTTAATATATTAGGATAACGAGATGTTAGTTTTTGGGATTAAGTCTCAAAATAGGAAAATTGTTCATATCTTGGATGTTTAATAAAATGTGATTTTAATCAGCTTGTATTTTGGTATAATTTTACTTATGTTTGTATTTTTTTAAATCTAACCTTCGTAGATATGAAAACCCTAAACCGTTTTATTCGCATTCAGTTATATTTAACAATTTTATTGTCTGTTTTTTTTATTACTGTAAATTCCCAGGAAACGAATAATGGCTTCTGGTCGGGATGGTCGGTTAATGTAAACGGAGGTGCTAACCTTTTTTACGGAGATATTGAAAACTACAGAATCTACAAGTCATTTAGCGACAACAGCGAATGGCGATTTGCTTATGGTTTAATGATACAGAAAAGGATTAGTCCTTTATTTTCTTTACGAGGTCAGTTCCTGAAAGGAAATTTATCAGGAACAAAAAGGGAAACTAATAAGTGGTTTGAAGCCGATATTATAGAAACAAGCCTGAGTGCCACTCTCAATTTGAGCAATTTGATATGGGAGCAAAAACCCAGAACAATGTCTGTGTATGCAATGGTAGGTGTTGGATTAACGAATTGGACTACAGATTTGAAAAACTTTGAGACCAATGAGAATATAGGCGGAAACGGGCATAATTCGGGCGGAGGAATAGGAGGCAGGACAATGGAAGGTGTTTTGCCTTTCGGACTGGGAATTGATTTCAGATTGAACGACCACTGGAATATCAATGTTGAAGGAACATTAAGACCTGTAAATTCTGATTTACTGGATGCCCATGAAGGTGGATTTCAATTTGATTTTTACAGTTATAATTTCGTTGGTATTACTTATAAATTCTGTAAAAAGAAGGAAAAGGAACCGTTATTACCTACAGAAGAGTTAATTGTACAAGAGACGGTGCAAATACCAGAGGAAATTGAACCTCAGCCGCAGGAGGAATTAATACCGGTAAAAGATGAAAGAGAGGACGAACTCAGAAAATTAGAAAAAGAATTACTGGAAGCAGATGCAGAAACAGGTATTTATAAATCGCCATGGCAAGGAGTGGAATTTACAGTTCAGATAGCAGCATCCAAGATTCGGATCGACCCACAAAAATTCACATCAAAATATAATTTGAACAACGAAGTGAAAGTTAATTATGGAAACGGATGGTACAGGTATTCGGTAGGTTCATATATAAAATTCTGGAAAGCCAGGGAGTATAAAAACATCCTCGTTTCACGGCACAACATTTATGATGCCTTTATTGTGGCATATAAACACGGTGAACGTTTAACTTTAGCCCAATTAGTAGATTTTAGCTTTAGTGCGGAAGTGCTTGCAACGGTTGAAAAACAACGTCCTGTTACTAAGAAATCATTCGGCGTTCAGATTATAGCTTTTAAAGATAAAGATATTTCAGTTACAGCAGTAAAAGAATTGTATGAGATTGAACAGGAAATTTATAAAGAATTTTATGATGGCTGGTACCAATATACTATCGGCAATTTTGATACTTACAAGGAAGCCGCCAAACTAAGAAATAAACTTAAGCTTAAAGGCGTTTCCGATGCATTTGTAGTTGGATATAAAGATGGTGTAAGAGTTAAATTGTCAATGATATTGAATTAAAATATTTATTGGATACTAACCGAAGCGTCAATCTTATCACCTGGCGCTTTTTTAT
>JAIORT010000122.1 GCA_021107975.1 Bacteroidales bacterium
CCAACAACGAAAGATATAACCAAATCATTGACATCTGGACTCATACCAATTCAAAGCTGACCCAAACCCTTATGCAAAAGCTATCGAAAGACCAGCAGGGATTCAATGCTATATATATGATGCTTGATTCAGGCGCACGGGGTTCGAAAGAGCAAATACGTCAGTTGTCAGGGATGAGAGGATTGATGGCAAAACCACAAAAATCAAGGGCAACCGGAGGAGAAATTATTGAAAACCCGATTCTGTCCAATTTTAAAGAAGGTTTATCGGTTCTCGAATACTTTATTTCAACACACGGCGCTCGTAAAGGTTTGGCTGATACTGCGCTTAAAACAGCAGACGCAGGTTACCTGACACGTCGTTTAGTTGATGTAGCCCAGGATGTGGTTATTAACGAAAGAGATTGCGGTACACTTAGAGGACTCCGCACAACCGCTTTAAAGAAAAATGAAGAAATTGTTGAAACGCTTTATGACAGGATATTGGGAAGAACAACACTTCATAACATCTATCATCCTCACACAGGTGAATTGCTTGCAACAGTAGGGGAAGAACTTACCGAAAATATTTGTAAACTGATAGAAGAATCGCCTATTGAGGAAGTTGAAATAAGATCGGTACTTACATGTGAAGCAAAACGCGGGGTTTGCGCCAAATGTTATGGACGTAACCTGGCTACCGGACGAATGGTTCAGAAAGGAGAAGCCGTTGGTGTGATTGCTGCCCAATCTATCGGTGAGCCGGGAACACAGTTGACCCTGAGAACCTTCCACGTTGGTGGTACTGCTTCAAATATTACCATATCTTCTAAAATTGAAGCCAAGTATGATGGAATTCTCGAAATTGACGAATTGCGTTTTGTTAAATACAAAGATTCTGAAGGGAAAAAATATGACATCGTTATTGGTCGTTCTGCTGAAATGAGGATTATTGACAAAAACACCGGTATTATTTTAATGTCAAGTAATATACCCTATGGAGCCAGACTATTTTATAAGGCAGGTGATAAAGTAAACAAGGGAGATACAATTACAGAATGGGATCCTTACAATGCAGTCATTCTCTCTGAATTCGGTGGTAAAATTAAATTTGAGAATATTATCGAAAGTATTACTTACAGAGTTGAATCGGATGAGCAAACAGGTTATCATGATAAGGTGATCATTGAAACCCGTCAAAAAGCAAAAAATCCATCTATAAAAATAATGGATTCAGGCAACCAGGAAATCAGGTCTTATGATATTCCTGTCGGTTCACATATTATTGTTGATGAAGGTGCTAAAATCAAAGCAGGTGACATCCTGGTTAAAATCCCAAGAGCGATTGGTAAGTCAGGGGATATCACGGGAGGTTTGCCAAGAGTAACTGAATTATTCGAGGCAAGAAACCCATTCGATCCGGCTAAGGTGTCTGAAATCGACGGCGTAGTCTCCTTCGGCAAAAAACTGAAGCGAGGCAATCGTGAAGTAATAATCACCTCAAAAACCGGTGAAGAAAAAAAGTATTTAATTTCAACATCAAAACAAATCCTCGCACAGGAAAATGACTATGTAAAAGCTGGTACTCCTTTATCAGAAGGCGCTATGACTCCTGCTGACATCCTTGCTATTAAAGGACCTATGAAAGTTCAGGAGTATATTGTAAATGAGATACAGGAAGTATATAGGCTACAGGGTGTAAAAATAAATGATAAGCACTTTGAAACAATTGTCAGACAGATGATGCGTAAGGTTGAAGTTGAAGACCCGGGCGATACTAAATTCTTAGAAGGCGAATTGGTTAATAAAATTGACTTTCAGAGTGAAAACGATGAAATATTCGGTAATAAAGTTGTTGTTGATTCCGGAGATTCCCAAGTCTATAAATCAGGAATGATAGTAAGTGCCAGAAAATTAAGAGAAGAAAATTCGCAGTTAAAAAGAAAGGATAAGGCTCTGATTGAATCAAGAGATGCAAAGCCTGCTACTGCTCGTCAGGTATTGCAGGGAATTACCAAAGCATCACTGCAAACTTACAGTTTTATTTCTGCTGCCTCTTTCCAGGAAACTACAAAAGTACTCACACAAGCTTCGATAAATGCTAAGACTGATAATCTTTCTGGATTAAAAGAAAATGTGATTGTAGGTCATTTGATCCCAGCCGGAACAGGCTTGAGAGAATATGAAAACCTGATCGTAGGTTCAAAAGAAGAATATGAAGCCCTGATGGCATCTAAGGAGGTTGAATAATAAATAGGGTAATTGGGGAATAGGGTATAGGAGAGAGTATCTTATTCGTATAATAATTCGTGAACAAAATATTTTTACTACAAAATAAATAGCAATGGCTGAACAAAATCAAAAAAAACAAATCAATATCGAATTGAGTGATGAAATGGCAGAAGGTATTTATTCGAATCTCGCCATTATCACACATTCTCATTCGGAATTTATTGTTGACTTTATAAAAATGATGCCTGGTATTCCAAAGGCAAAAGTTAAATCAAGAATAATCCTTACACCGCAACATGCTAAAAGGCTGTTCAAGGCACTAAAGGATAACATTATCAAATTTGAGGCAATGCATGGAGAAATAAAAGTACCTGAAATTGAAAATTTGCCACTGAATTTGGGTGGACCAACAGCACAGGCGTAAGCTTTATTGTCTATTGTTTATGAACTTTGAACCTCAATTATTTATTTGTGGTTTTTTTATTCTTATAACAAAAATCAGCTTATCGGAATACAAATCTAACAGGTCGGATAAGTACCTGTTAGATTAAGTTCCCTCAATTTACTCTACTAAAATATCTATAAACCCTCTTGTAAAAAAGGTTTTCAGGTTTCCATGTTCATCCGAATAAATAAAATAAGCATCCGGATGTCTGAGTTCACTAAGTAAAGTTTTTGACTTTTCCAATCCCAAAACCATAAATGCGGTTGCATACGCATCTGCAGTGGCACAGTCGTCTGCCAATACCGAAACGCTTAACAATGAATGCTGAACCGGATAGCCGGTTTTCGGATCAATGGTATGAGAATATTTTATTCCGTTTTCCTCGTAAAATTTGCGGTAGTTACCTGAAGTTGCCATGGCTTTGTTTTCAAGTTTAACTATTGCTTGTAATCCTTCGCCGTAAGAGGCATTGTCTTTAGGTTTTTCTATTCCTACTTTCCACAAATCATCATTAGGTTTTTTTCCTCTAACAAGCACCTCCCCTCCTATATCAATCAAATAATTCTCTATGCCTTTTGATTCAAGTAACTTTCCAACCAGATCGACGGAGTAACCCTGGGCAATGGCATTAAAATCGAATTGAATCCTTGAATCCTCTTTTATTACTTTGTTTTCAGCTATTTTAACTTTATGAAAATTTACGAGAGGACGAAGGCTATCCACAATATTTTGATCGACTTTCATCCTGTCGGTAAATCCAAAGCCCCATGCATTGACCAATGGACCAACTGTTGGGTCAAAGGCGCCGGCAGTACTGGAATGAATTTCTTTTGAAAGGTTAAAAATATCGATGAAATAAAAATCAAGTTCAACCAAAGTATCATTTCTATTTACTTTTGAGATCACAGAATTCGGAACCCATACCGAAACCGATTGATCGAATGCATTTAACAATGAATCGATTTCACTCTGAAAATTTCTTCTATTTGTATCGAAATATGTAACAGCATAATAAGTTCCCTGGGCTTCGCCGGTGAATTTTATTATCGGGATGTTATTTTCGTTGATACAAGAATTTAATAAGAAAAAATTAATCAAAACAACAACCGGTAACTTTTTCATCAGATTAATTATTGGAATTAAAACCTGTATCCCATACTTATAGAGATATACGCAGTTGAATGGAAACCATTATTATAAGAATCGGGTAAGTCATAATATCTTATACCCAGCCCGAGAACGGTTGCAACTCTGAAATTTGGAATTGGATTGTATGAAACTCCGTTATTAATAATTAATCTTCCATATAAAAATTCTTCAGTTTGTCTTGAAGGATAATAATTATAATAATTATAGGTATCGCTTTTCCCAATTCCAATGTGTAATTCAGGACCCATGAAATAGCTTACTGTATGATGCCCTATTGGATAAATATTGAAGCCCACTCCTGTGTATGCAATATTCATATAATCCCTGGGTCCATAGAGGTTATCTGTGTTATATCCAATAGCAAAAGGTATTTTTACACCCAGTTTTCCATTTTTTGTTATTCGTTCATAAGATAACGAAAAGTCATTGTAAATTACATCAAACATGTGATAAGCTATGATATTCCTCCCAAATGGCATGTTTTTTTTATCACCTGCAAATATTTTTTCCTCACCGTTTTTTAAAATAATCTTATTGACTTTATTTTTCTTTATCACATAATCGGGACCATCCGGGTTTGAATATTCCTTGTACCTGATCTCCGATTTACTAATCTCGGTAACCTGAGCTTCAATTTCATTTCCATTTGTTAATATTACTTTATCCTGTGAAAAGACAAAACTTTGGAAATAAAAAAATAATACGGAAGGTAATACTAAAATAAATTGCTTCATGTCAAAAATTTTTAAGCTAAACGTATTTACCTTAAAAAAAGTATAAAAAATGCATTTTTGTAAATAGGAATTCCTAATCAAATTTTTATCTCGATCCCTGTTTTCTTAATCTCATCAATAAACGGGTCGCCTTTTTCAAAATAATCGGCAGGATAGGTTTTGGTTTCGATAAGCATATATTCGTCTTTAATATTGATTCCCGCAAAATAATCTCTATCAATAAAGCCAACACCAATAAATTCGTCTGCAGCCAAAGCAACATCAATATCAGAATATTCACGTTGATTACCCTTTGCAAATGAGCCAAACAATATGGCTTTTTTTATATTTAAGCCTGACGATTTTATTTCTTTTATAAAACTATCAACTTTTTCTATTGCACCTTTTCTATTAAGCATTCTCTGTTTTTATTCCTTCTTTCTCAAAAAACTTTTTTAATAAATCATCATTAGTTTTACCAATACTAACAAATTCCTTTACTCTAAGAATTGATGCTAATTGTAACGAGTCTAATGTTCTTAATCCTTCCAATCCATATTTTGATAACAATTCAATAGACTTTTTAATCAGTTCTTTATCAATATCGATAAAAGTAAATTTATCAAAATCTAACTTAAAAATTTCTATTAATTCTTTTGCTTCTGATTCAGTTAAGTCTTTAGTTCTGACTTTTTTCCAAATAGCAGAACTAAATTCAATCTTTATAATTTCTGACAAAAATATTTCATCAATGATATGTTCTTTAAATAATTTATCAATATCTTCTGTTCCTTGTTCAAAATGATATAGTTTAATTAGGGAGGAAGTATCTATAAATATTTTCATAATTCATCTCTTCTTTCTTCAATTACAGCATCTGCCAAAGAAACTTTTATTCCTTGAAGTTTTTCTCTGCTTCTAATAAATGAAAAATCTTTCAAAGTTAATCGTTTACCTTTTCCCGTATGTATCTCGTCATCGAGAAAAGTAACAATTACCTTAATAGGCTTTTTTGTTTTCACAATTTGTTCAAGGTAAATTTTACCATTTTGATATGTTCCGTTTACAGCAATCATCATATTTTACAAAGATAATTAATTCTTTTATAATTTTTTTAAGATTTCTTCAAAATAATATAGAACTAACAACTGAAGATTGCCGACGACTGAAAGGAGTCCGCATGGGCTGCCGACTTAAAAATCATTCTCCAAAATCATCAAAAGCTATCATTTCTTCAGGGACTCCAAGGTCGTCTAACATTTTCTGAACGGCATCATTCATCAAAGGGGGTCCACAGAGATAATACTCGATATCTTCAGGTTCGGGATGATTCTTCAGGTAATTATCATAAATCACCTGGTGGATAAAACCCACATATCCTTTCCAGTCATCTTCAGGCATTGGTTCTGAAAGCCCGATATGAAAATCAAAATTCGGAAAATCTTTGTCTATTGCCTCAAACTGGTCAACATAGAACAATTCCCTCAACGACCTTCCGCCATACCAGAAGGTTGTTTTTCGGTTAGTTTTTTCAGTGTTGAAAAGATGGAAGATGTGTGAACGCATTGGTGCCATACCTGCGCCACCTCCAATAAACATTATCTCATGGTCAGTATCTTTGATAAAAAATTCACCATAAGGTCCTGAGATTGTAACTTTATCACCAGGCTTTCTGGAGAATATATAAGAAGAACAAATACCCGGATTCACATTCATAAAAGCGTTCTTTGAGTGGTCCCAGGGCGGAGTGGCAATACGGATATTCAGCATAACAATATTACCTTCTTCCGGATGGTTTGCCATTGAGTATGCACGATAAATTGGTTCCGGGTTTTTCATTTTCAGATTCCACATTTTGAATTTATCCCAGTCGCCACGGTATTCTTCGTCCACTTCAATATCTTTTGCATAATCAACTTCACATACCGGTACATCAATCTGTATATATCCGCCCGACCTGAAATCAAGACGTTCTCCTTCAGGCAATTTAACAATAAATTCTTTGATAAATGTAGCCACATTTCTATTGGAAACAACCTCGCACTCCCATTTCTTAATTCCGAATATCTCTTTTGGAATTTCAATTTTCATATCTTCCCTAACCTTCACCTGGCAACCAAGCCGCCAATCATTCATCTGTTCTTTGCGAGTAAAGAATCCGGTTTCTGTCGGGAGAATGCTTCCTGCACCTTCCAAAACACGAACTTTACACATTCCACAGGTTCCGCCACCACCACAGGCAGATGGCAGAAAAATTTTATGAGTGGAAAGCGTGGACAACAATGTTAATCCCGGATTTGTTACTAATTCTTTTTCATCATTAATAGTAATTGTAACATCTCCTTGTGGCGTTAATTTTTTACGAGCGTATAACAAAACTATCACTAATAATAAAATAACGAATAAAAAAACGACCACACTCGTAAGTATAACTGTTCCGATTCCTACATTAAGTAATATCATTTTTTATTTTAAATTTTAGATCCGCCAAGTGGCGGACAAGATTTACGATTTAAAAAACCAACTGACTTTCAAATCTCCTATTATCAATGCTCTCTTGATATTCTTCTTGTGTCATATTTAATATATCAAGAGGAATATTATATTTTCTTAATAAATAAAATTCAGCTTCCATCATCATTTTTGAGCGTTCAAAAATACTTTTTCCTTTAAAATCGTCTGATATAACAATTAAATCCAAATCACTGTCATCAGTATTAATTCCTTTTAAAACTGAACCAAACAATGCCACGTGCTCAACACTTATTCCGGTTGCAAATAATGATTTTTTAAAAAATCTACCATTTCATTTATTGTTTCTTTATCCATTACCGTGTATTATTCATAAAATCTCACGCAAAGACGCTAAGCCGCAAAGAACATTAAATATTCGTCAGACCACTTCGCACAAGGCAAACACACAGGACAGGGGTCAGACGAATTTCAATTCAAATCTCTGCGTCTTTGCGTGATGAATTATTTAGTCTAAAGTTTTATCCCCATAAAACTCATAAACGCAATGCCCATCAAACCGGTAATTATAAATGTTATTCCCAGTCCTCTGAGCGGAGCAGGAACATTTGAATATTTAATTTTTTCGCGAATAGCAGCAATTCCGATTATCGCAAGGAAAAAACCAACTCCTGAACCAAGCCCGAAAGATGTAGCTTCGGCAATTGATTCATACTCTCTTTCCTGCATAAACAGCGAACCCCCAAGTATTGCACAGTTCACAGCTATTAAGGGAAGAAAGATACCGAGTGAATTATACAATGCCGGGGCAAACTTCTCAACAACCATTTCAACTAACTGAACCATTGAAGCAATAACTGCAATGAACATGATAAAACTTAGAAAACTAAGGTCAACCTCTGCAAATCCTTCTCCCAACCATGATAAAGCTCCTGCTTCTAATATGTATTTATTAAGTAAATAATCTACAGGTACGGTAATACCCAAAACGAAAACTACCGCAATTCCAAGTCCGAAAGAAGTATTTACCGTTTTAGATACGGCCAGGTATGAACACATGCCTAAGAAATAGGCAAATACCATGTTATCAATAAAGATGGACTTTATGAATATGTTAAAAAGTTCTTGCATGATTATCTTATTTTAAGAATTAAAATCTACTGTAATTTATTGTAATTAAAACTAACTTTCATTTTTCATTATTACTAACTGCCGACTGTTTTCATTTTTTGCCAACTGCTGACTGCCAACTGTTTTCTATTTATCTTCAATCAATTCTTTATCCCTCGATCTTTGTATCCAAATAATAATTCCAACAACAATAAGGGCCATTGGCGGCAATATCATAAATCCATTATTTTCATAACCCAATTTGTATAATCCGAGAGTTTCCATTA
>JAIORT010000161.1 GCA_021107975.1 Bacteroidales bacterium
TGCAAATTATCAAGAATAATACGGGTTGCACCACAATTTGAAATAATATAATTTTTGCATATTTCCGCGCAAGTTTTATAGTAATCTGCTTCTTTAAGGAGTTTATCGGTATTTTCAATCAACTCACCAATATTATTAACACTAATAGCTCCGCCCTGGGATATTAGTTCAACAGCTTCCTGGAATTTAAAATAATTCGGTCCGAATATCACCGGCTTGCCAAAAGTAACCGCTTCAAGAATATTGTGAATCCCCTTACCGAATCCTCCTCCAATATAAGCAACATCACAATATTGATACAGGCTCGACAGAAATCCTATACCGTCAATTATCAGAATAGCGGCGCGGCTGATATTAATTTCATCTGATTCGGAGTACCGCAGGACTTTGTGTTTATCAAACCTGCTAATTAACGACCTGATCCTTTCCTCATGAACTTCGTGAGGAGCAATGATAAATTTTATATCATTTTTATATTTATCGGCAAGCTGTTCAATCAGTTCTTCATCCGGCTGCCAGGTGCTGCCTGCAAGAAAAATCTTTTTACCATCAGTAAACCTAACTATTAGAGGATACTTTTGCGTTTTTTGGGAAATTGTAAAAACTCTGTCGAACCGGGTATCGCCGCTGATTTTTACATTTTTGATCCCAATGGAATCCAATAACTCCAGTGAACTTCGGTTTTGAACAAAGAAAAAAGTAATTTTTTTCAGCATTTTCCTGAACCATCCGCCATACCATTTAAAAAAGTGCTGCTCTTTCCTGAAAATAGCCGAAACAATAAAAACCGGAATATTTTTCTTATAAAGAACATCTAAGTAATTGAACCAGAATTCGTACTTAATAAAAATTGCCAGCCTGGGATTAACGATTTGAATAAATTTCAGTGCATTTATTTTTGTATCAATAGGAAGATAAAAAATAAAATCGACGCCTTTGTAATCTTTCTTTATTTCGTAACCTGAAGGTGAAAAAAAGGTAAGCAGGATTTTATATTGCGGAAACTTCTCACGGAAAGCCTCTATCACCGGTCTTCCCTGCTCAAACTCACCAAGTGATGCTGCATGAAACCAGACGAACTCATCCTTTGCGCTTATTATATCTGACAGGCGGAAGAAGATATTTTTTCTTCCCTTTAGCCATAACCTGGCTTTTTCATTGAAAAGTGAAGATACGCTGATCAACAAATAATAGGAATATATGGCTATATTGTAAAGAAACAACATTTAATAATAATAATACTTTTCAGGAAGGCGCTTAAACAATGGAATGATCCATCCTACTTTAATACCATATAAAAGGTCGAATCGCCTGGAAATTTCGTCCGGTTTCCTTGTGTCGAAATTAACATCTCGTTTTGGCTTAGTCCATGCTTGCGTAAACTCAAAACCCGCGAAAAAATTTAAAAGCTTGCTATTACTCAGGTACATGTATCCAACAAACTCACAAATGCCTATTCCTCCGGTTAACCGGTCATATCCTTTTTTATAGTCTCCATTTAATTGTGGAGCTGCATTGTTCGTTACTTCTATTCTTATTTTGTGCTGCAGATACCCAACACTACCCGTTACAATGATTCCCGAATTTGGATTTGGGCTTAATACCGGAAACAGCTTTCCAAATTTTGCCGATATATAATACCCTCTTTCGTAAATTGAATAATCAGTAAAATTGCCTGCCATGTCAATGATGTTACCATTATCAGTCTTTATATTACTCATAATCCGGTCGGCGTTTTTAATATCACTTCCAAAAAGGTAATTGAAATCGGCACCGAAAATCCAGTTTTTATTTGTTTTCCATTGAAATCCTCCGCCAATGTTTGAGTTATTTCCATATCTGTCAGCAAGGTCACCTCCGGGTATTTGATAGGCATAAGATGCGTAGAACATAGGAATACTTAGCGTTGTATCAGAAATATCAGACTGACCTTTTGAACTGATAACAAAACAAAAACTTAGAAAAAGAAATAGAATTTTTGTAAACATTTTATGTGAATTTGCATGGCAAATATATATAAAACAAAATATTTCTTCTTTGTTTAACATTGCTTATGTAATTTTATTGCTCCAAAATTCAGCAATTGATATAAATGAAATCAGGATATATGACAAAACAAATAGCAATATTAATTACAATTGCTTTATTTATTCAATGCAAATTAACTGTTTCGCAAGAAGATTATTCATGGTGGAATAAGGCGCACAACTGGGATGGAATTACTTCGTGGACCGACTATATTATTTGCTCACCATATTATTTAGGTCCGAATGCCTTACCTGTCCCCGAATCGGAAAAGGGGTTTGTGAAAGATCGTTACGAATTCATGGTTGGTTATGAAAACCATTTTAGTACGGGTGATAAAACACAGAATCTTTTCTTATGCTTATATATACCGCTGGTAAAAAATATTGTAGCAGTTGAATTTTATGGAGTGCCGATTGAACATTACAAAATAGATGAAAAAACCGTCATTGAGCGCCGTATTCGTAATATATCAGGTGAAGGTTATGCTGCCGGCGATTTTTACTTCGGTACTATTATTCAGATTTTAAAGGATAAGAAATTTCCTGATGTGGCGCTGAGGATGTCCTGCCGGACTGCATCAGGCTCAAAATTGAGTGACGCGAGATTTATTGATGCACCTGGTTATTTTTTTGATCTTTCTTTTGGAAAGGATTTATTATTTCATGAGAAGAATTTTAACAGACTGCGATTTCATGGCATGATTGGATTTTATTCATGGCAAATGAACCTTCCCAATAATCGGCAGAACGATGCTATACTTTTTGGTCTCGGTGTTGATTTGTCAATTAAGAAATTTATAGTTTCAAACGCATTAGACGGATACATAGGATATTTTGGAAACCAGGAAGCCATCGTTGTAAATAAAGATAAGTCTGTGCCATTTAAAGATCGTCCTGTTGTTTATCGGTTAGAAATTACAAAAGAATCAAAAGTTACAGATTTAATTTTAGGATATCAGTTAGGAATAAAAAACTTTCCATATCAAACCATTAAATTCTCTCTTTTATTTCATATATCAAGAAGAAATAAGAATATTCAAACCATTGTTAATTAATTAACAATAATTTTTCAAATTTTTTGTTACTATCAATATTTAAGTATATTTGCACGCCAAATTTCAGCTTGGACGAGTTAGCTGTTTAAGTTTGATTTTAGTTTATAATAGGTAATCTTAGAGCATATTTAATTCACGTCAAATTTTATTTATATGAAAAAAAATGTACAAAACATCGGATTAATCGGAGCCGGAGCCTGGGGAAAAAATCATTTGAGAAATCTTCACAATATGGGAGCTTTGAAGTGTGTTTTGGAAACATCAAAAAATGTTATCGGGCAAAGAAAATCCGAATTCCCGGATGTCGAATTTACAAATGATGAAAAATCTTTTCTTGATAATCCCGGTATAAAGGGAGTTGTAATTGCCGCTCCTGCCGAAAAACATTATGAACTCACTAAAAAATGTTTGTTAGCGGGAAAAGATGTTATGGTTGAAAAGCCCCTTGCGCTGAAAGTTGAAGAAGGGACAGAATTGGTAGAAATTGCAGAAAAAAATAAAAGAGTATTAATGGTGGGGCATATTTTACAATATCATTCTGCGGTTATCAAATTAAAAGAAATGATTGACGATGGTGAATTGGGGCAAATACGTTATATATATTCAAATCGTTTGAATATTGGCAAATTAAGGACGGAAGAAAATGTGCTCTGGAGCTTTGCACCACACGATATTTCTTTAATCATTATGTTTATGGATGGGGAAGAACCTGTTAAGGTTGAAACTCATGGCGGTTCTTTTATTAATAAAGATATTTATGACACTACTTTAACAACAATTGAATTTAAAAACGGAGTTAAAGGACATGTTTTCGTAAGCTGGTTGCATCCTTATAAGGAACAAAAACTTGTAGTTGTCGGTTCGGAAAAAATGGTTGTTTTTGATGATGTAAGTAAAGAGAAACTTTTTATTTATCCTCATAAGATAAAATGGGAAAAAGGTAAAATACCGGTTGCAAAAAAAGAAGATTTTATTACTCTTGATATTGAACTGAAACAACCGTTAGAAGAAGAATTAAAGCATTTTGTTGACTGTGTCGAAACACGGGAAGAACCTAAAACTGATGGCGTAGAGGGTTTAACGGTTCTGAAGGTTCTTGAAAAGGCTCAAAAAAAATTATAATAATTTAAAAAATAAAATTAATGGAAAAAGAATATTTTGTTCACGAAAGCGCTTATGTGGACGATAATGTTGAAATAGATAAAGGTACAAAAATCTGGCATTTTTCACATGTGCAGGGCGGTACTAAAATCGGCAAAAACTGTTCGCTTGGGCAAAACGTCAATATCGGAAATAATGTTATAATTGGTAACAGTGTTAAAATACAAAATAATGTTTCCGTTTACGAAGGCGTTGAACTAGAAGATTTTGTTTTTTGCGGACCCTCGATGGTTTTTACAAATATAATGAATCCCCGTAGTGAGTTTCCGCAGAGAGGTTCGGAGTTTTACCTTAAAACTTTAATAAAGAAAAGTGCATCACTTGGCGCTAATTCTACTATTGTTTGCGGAAATACCATTGGCAAATATGCTTTTGTCGGAGCAGGTACGGTAGTTACAAAAGATATTCCTGATTACGGAATGGTGGTGGGTACTCCTGCCAGATTAATCGGCTGGATATGCGCTTGTGGCACGAAACTGTCTCTGACAACCGATCCAAATTCTGAAGAAATCGCTACTTGCAGTAAATGCAGTAGAGAATATAAGAAAAAAGATAATTATGTTAAACAAATTTAATAATTTAATATTATGCAATTTATTGATTTAAATTTCCAGCAACAAAGGATAAAAGATAAAATTGATGCTAACATTCAAAATGTATTGGCTCACGGTAGATATATTCTTGGACCGGAAGTAAAAGAATTAGAACAAAAACTCGCAGAATATGCAGGTGTTGAATACGCCATTGGCGTGGCAAGCGGAACAGATGCGCTGCTCATGCCTTTAATGGTTAATAATGTTGGTCCGAATGATGCAATTTTTACCGTTTCATTTACTTTTATTGCAACAGCAGAAGTTATAAAGCTTTTAGGCGCCACTCCGGTTTTTGTTGATATTGAACCGGATACTTTTAATATTGATGTTAACAAATTAGAGGAAGCCATTGAAAAAGTAAAAAAAGAGGGCAAACTAAATTTAAAAGGAATTATTCCGGTAGATCTTTTCGGACAACCGGCAGATTATGATGAAATAAATGCAATAGCGAAAAAATACGGAATGTTTGTTTTGGAGGATGCAGCGCAGGGTTTCGGCGGTTCTTACAAAGGAAAAAAAACCTGTTCGTTAACTGATATTGGCGCAACCAGTTTTTTCCCTGCCAAGCCGCTCGGAACTTATGGCGATGGCGGAATGTGTTTTACCAATGATAAAGAAATTTATGACAGATTGCTTTCAATCAGGGTTCATGGTAAAGGTTCACATAAATATGATAATGTTAGAGTAGGGATTAATGGCAGGATTGATACTTTAATGTCAGCTATCTTATTAGCCAAATTTGAAATATTTAATGAAGAAATTGACCTTAGACAAACCGTTGCAAACAGGTATAGCGAAAAACTCGGTGAGGTTGTTAAAACTCCGTTTGTCAAGGAACACAACATTTCTGCCTGGGCACAATATTCCATTTTACATCCCGACAGAGAAAAAGTAATGGCAGGTTTAAAGGAAGATGGAATTCCAACAGCAATTTATTATCCTAAGCCATTACATTTGCAGGAAGCTTTTGCTGATTTGGGATATCAATATGGCGATTTACCTGTTAGCGAGAAAATGGCTGCGGAAATTTTCAGCATCCCGATGTATCCGTATTTGAATGAAAACAACCAGGATAAGATTGTTGAAAGCATTAAGAAAAATGCATAAAAGACACTAATTTATTATTATGGATTCCTCACAAATGAACCTTTTCGTTTGTGAGGAATTTTAATTTTTAAACCTTAATTTTAGTTATGAGCATATATCAGGAATTAATTAATAAAGAAACCAAATTATCATTAATAGGATTAGGGTATGTTGGTTTGCCGATAGCCTTGGAATTTGCAAAAAAAATATCCGTTATAGGTTTTGATATCTCTGAGGAGCGGATTGAAATGATGAATAGCAGGAAAGACCCAAGTGAAGAACTTTCGGCTGAAGCTTTCGATAAATGTGATATTATGTTTACCTCAAATCCTGAGGATTTAAAAGAGGCTTCGTTTCACATTGTGGCTGTGCCGACACCCATAGATAATCACAACATGCCTGACTTGTCGCCATTAATTGCAGCGTCAAAAACCGTTGGGAAAATTTTGAAGAAAGGTGATTATGTTGTATATGAATCAACGGTATATCCCGGAGCTACAGAAGAAGATTGCATTCCGGTACTTGAAGAAAATTCAGGATTGAAATATTTAAAGGACTTCAAGGTGGGATATTCTCCGGAGAGGATAAATCCGGGTGACAAGGTGAATACACTTTCTTCTGTAATTAAAATTGTATCCGGATGTGATGAAAATACCCTTGATAATGTAGCCAAAACTTATGAATTGGTTGTTAAAGCCGGTGTTCACAAGGCACCGACAATTAAAGTTGCTGAGGCTGCGAAAGTAATTGAAAACACCCAAAGGGATGTTAATATTGCCCTGATGAATGAGTTATCTATTATTTTTAATAGAATGGGTATCAATACTTATGATGTTTTGGAAGCTGCCGGTACTAAATGGAATTTCCTGCATTTCTTCCCCGGATTGGTTGGCGGGCATTGCATTGGTGTTGATCCTTATTATCTTGCTTACAAAGCCAAAGAATACAGATACCATCCGCAAATTATCAATTCCGGGAGGTTTGTCAATGATTCGATAGGATTTTATATTGCAAAACAATTAGTTAAGAAACTTATCGATAAAGGGAAAAAAATCCTCCATTCCAAAGTATTGGTAATGGGAATTACATTTAAAGAAAATGTTAGCGACCTTCGTAATTCAAAAGTTGTTGATTTGATAAATGAATTAAAAACTTACGGCGTTCTTGTTGAAGTTACCGATCCTTATGCTTCTTCCGATGAAGTAAAAAAGGAATATGGATTAGAACTTACCGAAGACATTGCAGATGATTATAATGCAGTAGTAGTTGCGGTATCACATAACGATTATCTGAATTTAAACGAAACTTTTTTTAAATCTATATGTACAAAAAATGCTATCCTTGTAGATATTAAAGGTATTTACAGAGATAAGATAAAAGAACTAAGTTACTGGAGTTTATAATTTTAGATTTATCAAATGAAGATTCTTGTTACCGGAGGCACCGGCTATATCGGCTCCCACACTGTGGTTGAGCTTCAGCAAAACGGATATGAAGTTGTTATTATTGATAATCTTTCCAATTCATATATTGAAGTTGTTGATAATATTGAAAAAATTACAGGTATCCGTCCCGGATTTCATAAAATTGATTTAACGGAAAAGGATAAAACTTCTGATTTTTTCAGAAAGAATAATGATATTGCAGGTGTAATTCATTTTGCTGCGCTGAAAGCCGTCGGCGAATCGGTTGAAAAACCTTTGGAGTATTATCATAATAACATCTCGTCTCTGATCAATCTTTTACAGGGAATGAAAGAAAATAACATTAATAATATTGTTTTCTCATCATCTTGTACTGTTTACGGACAACCTGACGAATTGCCCGTTACAGAAAAAGCCCCGATCAAAAAAGCGTTATCACCTTATGGTAATACAAAGCAAATTTCAGAACAGATTATTGAAAGCATAAGTAGCGTGAGTAATATTCGGGGAATTTTACTTAGGTATTTCAATCCCATCGGATCTCATAAAACAGCGATTATTGGAGAATTGCCAATTGGTGTTCCTAATAATCTTGTACCTTTTATTACTCAAACAGCTATCGGTATAAGAGAACAGCTTAGGGTTTTCGGAGACGATTATAATACGCCTGACGGTACCGCTATCAGGGATTACATTCATGTTGTGGATTTGGCAAAAGCACATGTTGTTGCAATTGACCGTATGATAAAAAATAAAGGCAAGAAAAAAGTTGAAATTTTTAATCTTGGAACCGGCAATGGATTTTCTGTTTTGGAAGTTATTAAATCATTCGAAAAAGTCTCCGGCGTTAAATTAAATTATAAAATTGTAGAAAGACGAGTTGGAGATATTGAAAAAGTATGGGCAAATACTACATTCGCAAATGAAGAATTAGGCTGGAAAGCGGAAAAAAATATTGACGACATGATGCTGTCCGCATGGAACTGGGAAAATGCTTTAAAAGA
>JAIORT010000362.1 GCA_021107975.1 Bacteroidales bacterium
GTGTTTTTATTCTGATTGCTTATTTAACTTATTTTTTACAAAAATATTTTATTTTTGATATAGCTAATTCTTTTACCTCAATATATTCTTCTTCACTATAATTGGCAATCTTTTTTATTTTTTCTTTGTGTTTCTGAAGCTCTATTTTTAATTGATCAACAGAAAAAAAACTGAAATAATCTTTTGATTTTATTAACAATTCACCAATTCTGCTATTACTGTTTAGAATCCCGCTAAATGCAATATTTGTATCAACAATTAGTCTCATTCTCCCAGTAGTCGTTTCCTATTGTTTTCCCATCTCCCTTTTTTGATTCCTTTAACTAATGAATCAATTTCATCTTGAGTCGCTTTTGATTTCGATATGATTTCTTTAAATCTTATATAATCAACCATATCTTCAAGATCAATAGTATCTATTGACCCTGGAAGCCTTATTATTACTTCATTATTTGTTCTTTCAACTATCATATTTTTTTCATTTTTACAAAGATATGAATTTATTCAAAAATCAAAGACAGAAAAATCAGAATTTAATTGATATTCTGAAAATAATATCCACAATCTGAAAAGCAAAAGAAATAAAAAATGCCACAAAAAGCAACTTTTTGGAGTAAGTTCAATCTTAAATTAATATCTGTTATCTTTGTTGCCCCGATTAATTATCATTTATGTCTTCTGAATCAAAGAAAGAAAAAAGAAAGCATTGGATTAACAAACTTAGGAATAAGTACCGGCTTGTAATCGTAGATGAGGGAACTTTTGAAGAAAAGGTATCTTTCAGATTGTCGCGTCTTAATGTTTTTATTGCCATCGGCACGGTAGCCATTATACTTATAGTTGCTACTACATTTCTAATCGCATTTACTCCTCTCAAGGAATATATACCGGGTTATACAGATGTAACTCTCCAGAAGCGTGTTAATGACTTACTACGATTAACTGACTCTCTTGAAACGGAATTCAAACAAAATAGTCTTTATATTCAAAATATTCAAAATATTATTGAAGGTAAAGAAATTATTGAAGATACATCAAGTAAACCTGTACAAAACATCAATTATGACAAAATTGAATATACAAGGTCTGTCGAGGATTCGATATTAAGGGCGGAATATGAAAACGGAACTTCGTACAATCTTTATTATAACGATAATGAAGAATTATCTGCTCCAACTTCTACATTAAGCAGCTCAGTTTTTTTTACACCATTAAAAGGAATAATCACTACAGAATTCGATCTTTCTGCCAAGCATTACGGAATAGATATAGTAGCCAGGCAAAACGAAGCTGTGAAGGCTACATTGGACGGAACGGTTATTTTTTCTGACTGGACGGTTGAAACGGGATATGTAATAAGTATTCAGCATAAAGAGAATTTTATATCGGTTTACAAGCATAATTCGGTTTTGCTTAAACAAGAAGGAAACATCGTAAAGGCAGGAGAACCGATTGCTATTGTCGGCGAATCGGGTGAACTGACAACAGGACCTCATTTGCACTTTGAATTATGGTACAATGGAACGCCCGTTAATCCAATGGACTATATTGCTTTTTAAGGAAGAAATGGAAATAAATAGAAATTCGATGGAGATAAATAGAGATTGGTCGAGTTCAACAAATATCAACAAATCTCTATTTGACACGAATTGCACGAATTTACACAGATTATTTTTTTATCGTAATTCTTTCAATCTCAACAAATATCAACTAATCATAATTAAACCAATATATTGAAAAAACGAATTGCAATATTAGGCTCCACAGGTTCCATAGGTACACAAGCGCTTGAAGTTATAAAGCTGCATCCTGATAAGTTTGAAATTGAAGTGCTTACAGCCCAAAAAAATGCCGACCTCTTGATTGGGCAGGCAATTGAGTTTAAGCCTAATGCTGTGGTTATCGGCAAAAAAGAATTTTACAGCCGGGTTTCCGAAGCTCTGAATCCTTATGATATTAAAGTATATGCCGGAGAGGAATCCATTTGCCAAATTGTTGAATTGGATACAATTGATATTGTTTTAATTGCATTAGTCGGGTTTGCCGGATTAAAACCAACAGTTCGGGCAATTAAAGCTAAAAAACAAATTGCTTTGGCAAATAAAGAATCATTGGTGGTTGCCGGTGATTTAGTAACAAAGCTGATCAACGAGAATAACGTCAGGCTTATTCCTATTGATTCCGAACATTCAGCCATTTTCCAATGCCTTACAGGAGAGAATCCTGATAACATTGAAAAAATTCTCCTTACTGCTTCGGGAGGTCCTTTCAGAGGCAAGAGTCTTGATTATTTAGCAAAAGTTAATAAACAAGATGCTCTGAACCACCCGAACTGGAGCATGGGCGACAAAATCACTATTGATTCTGCTACACTTATGAACAAAGGTCTGGAAGTTATTGAAGCAAAATGGCTTTTTGGTATAAATCACAATCAAATTGAAGTTATCATTCATCCGCAATCTATTATTCATTCGCTTGTTCAATTCACCGATGGTTCAATAAAAGCACAGATGAGCCTGCCCGATATGCGATTGCCCATACAATATGCACTGAGCTATCCTGAAAGAATTTACGCAGATTTCCCGCGGTTTAATTTTTCCGACTTCAGTAAATTAACTTTTGAATCGCCTGATATTAAAAATTTTCGTAATCTTGCACTCGCTTATAAAGCCCTTGAAAAAGGCGGTAATATGCCATGTATATTAAATGCAGCTAACGAAGTTGTTGTGGAGGCTTTTTTAAAAGACCGGATCGGCTTCCTGAAAATGCCTGAAGTTATAGAAAAATGTATGGAAGTAGTTAAATATATTAAAGAACCTACATTTTATGATTATCACGATACGGACAAAGAAACAAGAGAGAAGGCAGCATCATTAGTTGCTGATTCAAATTGAGATTAAAACAATTTATTTTTTAATACGTAGTTAATTAAGTCTTAATAAATAATAAAAACAATAAATGGAGATTGTAATAAAAATCCTGCAATTTATTTTAAGCTTATCAATTCTTATAATTATTCATGAATTGGGACACTTTTTAGCAGCTAAAATATTTAAAACAAAGGTAGATAAATTTTATCTTTTTTTCAACCCGTGGTTTTCAATTTTTAAATTCAAATATGGCGAAACTGAATATGGCATCGGCTGGTTGCCCCTGGGTGGTTATGTGAAGATTGCCGGCATGATAGACGAGTCAATGGATAAGGAGCAATTGAAAAAACCTCCGCAACCCTGGGAATTTCGAAGTAAACCTACCTGGCAACGCCTGATAATTATGCTTGGAGGAGTTACCATGAATCTTATCCTGGCGATATTTATATATATAATGATGATGTTTACATGGGGAGAGGAATACCTGCCTGCAGAAAGTGTTAAGTATGGTATTGTTGTGGATTCGGTTGGCGCTGAACTGGGTCTTTTAAACGGAGATATAATCCTGAGTTTAGATAACGAAAAAGTAGAAAACTTCAATAAAATACCCGAAATACTGATACTTGACGAAGCAAAGACCATCCAGGTATTGCGTAACGGACAGAAAGTTGACCTTAATGTACCAAATGGATTTCTTGCCAAACTAATTAAACATAAATCCCCCGATTTTATCAGCATCCGTTTCCCGTTTGAAGTAGATAAGATCACTAAAAATTCTCCGGCAAAACAAGCAGGAATGCAAAAAGGAGATAAGATCATTGCGCTTAACAATATACAAACAGAATATTTTAATGAGTTCAAAACGGAGATACAAAAGCATAAAAACGAAGAAGTTATTGTTAAAGTTGTGAGGGGTAATGATTCAATCGCTTTGAATATTAATGTCACGGAAGAGGGTTTGATAGGTGTTGCTCCGGTAACAAACATGGCATATTATTTTGATCTGCGTGAAAAAAAATATAATTTGATCGAGGCAATTCCGGCAGGTATTTCCAAGACTTATTATGGCATTGGAAGTTACCTGAAACAACTCAGGCTTCTCTTCTCTCCCGAAGTGAAAGCTTATGAATCTATTGGCGGATTCATCACTATTGGAAGTATTTTTCCTGCTAAGTGGCATTGGCAAAGTTTCTGGACACTAACAGCTTTCCTTTCCATAATGCTTGCTATCCTTAATGTGCTGCCAATTCCGGCTCTTGACGGAGGTCATGTTATGTTCCTGTTTTATGAAATAATTACCCGCCGTAAACCAAGTGATAAATTCATGGAGTATGCACAGATTACCGGAATGATCATCATCTTTGCTTTGCTGATATTTGCCAACGGGAATGATATCATTAAGTTGTTTAATAAATAGGAGCCTAATGTGTTATCTCCTATCTTATCAATAATTTTCGTAATTCCTATTTTGCTTTCCTTTTCATTGCCTTTATAAATAAAAAAACCCCAAGGAAAAAGTCCTTGGGGCAAAAAAAAATTATGAAAACACAAAATAATTACACTTAAAAAATTTTTAAGCTAAAGCAAAGATATATCAAAATTTGTTATTAGCAAGTTTATTTTCGAAAAATTTATTATTTGAATTATTAAAGTATAGAAATGTACTGCCTCCAATTACTTTGTTTATAGCTTTTTGCTATGTTTTAGGTAAAGAAAAGTAAAACCGGCTGCCTTCACCCTCTTTGCTTTCAACCCAAATATTTCCATCGTTTTTCTCAACAAATTCCTTACATAAAACTAATCCCAATCCAGTTCCCGTTTCTTTGTCAGTACCTTTAGTCTGGATTTTTTGGCCTAAGAGGAATAATTTTTTTATATTTTCGGGGGATATTCCAACACCGTTATCTGAAACCTGAATCTTAATGTCTTGATTTTCAACTATTGAATTTATTTCCACTTTTCCATTATGGGGAGTAAATTTCACTGCATTTGATACAAGATTTAACAATACGGTTGAAATCATGTTTTTATCAGCATAAGCAAAAGTATTACCAGGAATGTTAGAGTAAATACTTATATTTTTGTTTTTTGCAGCAGGTTTTAACAAGGCAATAGTTTCTTCAGAAATTTTATACATGTCCATTTTTTCCCTTACAAGTTTTGTCTTGCCGGTTTGTGCACTTGCCCATTCCAGAAGATTTTGAAGCAATGAAAAAGTATTTTCAGATGAATCTTTTATCTGCATTATGAATTGCTTCCTTTCCTCTTCGCTAAAAATATTATATTCTTCAATCAACATATTTGAAAGAGCAATCAAAGAGCTAAACGGATTTTTAAGATCATGGGCTAATATTGAAAAAAACTTATCTTTAGCAGCATTTGCTTCCTTTAACTCCGCATTAAGATTAAGTACATTTTCCTGCTGGTGTTCAATTTCTTTATTTTTTAATGACAACTGAATATTCAACTTCTGGTTTTGCTGATATCTTGAATGGAAAATACTTGCCAAAATGAAAGAACCTATCAGGATAAATATAACGAACCCAATTATCAACTGCTGATTTTTTATCTGTGCCGTATTTAATTGTTCGTTATGCCGAAGCCTTTCATTTTCTTTGCTTTTCTTTTCTAACTGATATATAGTTTGGAGTTCGGCAATGGTATGCTTGCTTTCTTCTGAATATATCTGTTCAAAACCTTCAATATATAGTTTGAAATATTCGAGCGATTTCTTGTAATTACTAATATTATAATAAACTTCCGATAAACTTTTATAACATTTATTAATCTGGTATTTAAAATTAATTTCTTTAGCAATATCAAGTCCTTTATTTAAAAATTTCAATGCTTTTGCGTAATCTTCTATATTATTATAGATTATTCCCATCTCGGTATAAGTGATTGTCAGTCTTTTTTTATCTCCGATTTCCTCTTTTAGTTCTAAAGCTTTTTGCTGATAGTCAAGAGCTTTTATATAATCTCCTTTCAGGTTATATGCTTCACCGATGTTGCTTAATGTAATTGACTTTAATTTTTTATTACCAACTTGTTTGCCTATTGAATCAGCTCTGAAGTAATATTCCAGCGCCTTGTTATAAAATTGTTTCTTAAGATAAATATCGCCTATATGCAGGGTCATATTTACGATGTCCCAGTTGCTTCCTAACTCCTCGAATATTTTAAGACTTTTGTTGTAATATTCACTTGCCCTGTCTAAACTGTCAAGCTCCTGGTATAGCATACCAATGCTGTTGTATGAACCTGCCATTCCTTCCTTATCTCCTATTTCTTCCCAAAACTTTAATGCCTCCTGGTTATAATTTAATGCTTCACCATATTCACCCCAGTGCATAAGAATTGCAGCAATACCACGAAGAACTCCGGCAATACCTTCAAAATACTGGTGTTTTTTATATATTTCCAAAGCCTCTTCATATTTAGTATTTGCTTCTACATATTTGCTCCAGTGAAAATAGCTGTAACCTATTTCTTTAAGTGTATTGGCTTCTTCTATCTCATTATTGTTTGCTTTGTAAATTTCTATCAGCTTTGAATAATATTTGATGGATTTTTCATAATTATCTAATCTGCGATATGTATATCCCAATATTTCTAATGGTTTGATTTGCAAAGCAGCATCATTAATTTCTTCAGCCAATTTAAGTGATCGGGATGCATATTCAACTCGTTTTTCATTTGATATTCCTGAATATAACTCTGCAAGGGCATTACATATACTGATCTTTTCAGGCGCTGACAAATCAATACTTAATGCATTGAACAATACACCCTCAAGGCTGTCAATTTTTGGCGAAACCTGATTTGTGTCTATAAGCGGATCAGCAACAAGAGACAGACTTAGAATGAAACTTATATATATCAGAAAATATTTTTTCATCAGAATTCCGGTATAAAGCTCCGAATCAACTTTGTGTAAACGAAATATTCTTTCAATAATTACTAATCTTCCGTGATAAATGTAATATACTATAATCCCAATTTCTTTCTAATATGTTTTGGAATAGCATCTTTATGTACCATAATATCAATTGTTTTTAATCTGACAAACGGTTCGGAAGCATAGAAATATCCATCGTAAATATGATCTTCATTCCCCCAGGAATTTTTAACCTTGTAATATTTGTTACCATCCTGGTCTTCTGCTATTCCCGTAATTAGCATACCATGGTCGTCAGTTGACTGATAATTATCAAATTCATCCTGGCGCATTTCCTGTGTTATAGTTTTTTCTTTTATAATTTCGTTAAATTCATAAAGGGCTTTTTTCTTTTCTTTATCAGTAAGCGTTTCCCATTTTTCTTTTTCGGTACCGCTCAAATCGGGTCTTTCTTCATCAGGCACGATGGCAACACCATTTTTCCATGAAAATCCTTTTTCGCTCACATCGCTTCCCCAGGCAACCGTGTATCCGTTATTAATGGAATAATCAATAATCTCCATCATTTCATCTACCGGCAGATTATAAATCTCGTCAAACATCCAGTTATCGGGAATTTCAATTACGAATTTCTCATAAAAAGGATGATGGGTATATGACCCGATTTCTACATAATCGTCAACATTGATCCCCAACTCTTGAGCAAATGTTTCAGGTGTATATTCTTTTTCGTTATAGATAAAGGTTTCGGGGTAATCACCGAGATATGCATCTAATATTCCTTCAAACCCTTTATTCCATACGGGTGTTATTTTTTTATTCTTGTTTTTTATTACCGCATCAACATAAGCTTTGCTTACTGCATCCAGTTCACCATGAATGTGGTTTTCCTCGCCTATAACCTTTCCGCTATATACTTCCTCGGGCACAATACCATATTCCTTTATTACATACATCACATCATGAAATGCTCCACCGCCGCTAAAGTTGATATTTCCATGAAACCTTACATTTTTTTTCGCTTTATCGGCGTAAGTATGCCTTACAACAAACATTTCAGAGAGGTCATACTCGTCTTTGTCCATTCTTAATAATTCCGATTCGATGAATGACAATGTTGAAAAGCTCCAGCAGGTTCCCGAACGGTATTGATTTTTAACCGATGTTGCGGGTAACTCTTTAACTATTGTAAAAACGTAACCTTCGGGTTCTTCACTTTCTTCGTCCTGAGCAAAAACATTCTGACTAATAAACAAAGACAGGATCAGAATTCCAAACAGAACTGCAATCAAATTTTTTTTCATTGTAAATTATTTTAGAAGTTAGACTTAAATTTATTTTGAAGTGCAAATGTAAAAAATTATTATAAAGGGAATGCTTGAATTTTGAAATGACTCAAATCAGAACTCAGTAATATTGATGTTTTGGTAAAACCATACAACAAATGATATGTTTAAAATATTTAATTGGAATAATGGAATCCCGATACCGATAGTTATCGGTATTCGGGATGGAAAAGGCGATATCACTAATATAAAAATCCGAACAACCAAAGCGGGATTTTATTTTTGTATCCATA
>JAIORT010000311.1 GCA_021107975.1 Bacteroidales bacterium
AAAATTGTTTTAGCTGCCAGAAGTTTAGACAAGTTAAAAGAACTCGAAAATAGGTTAAAAGCTAAAGCCTCCGGTATTCTTACCGTTAAAACCGATGTAAGCCGTGAAGAAGATTGTATGAACCTTATAAAAAAAACCGTTGAAAAATTCGGAACTATTGATATTCTTATAAACAATGCTGGAATATCTATGCGGGCAGTTTTTCAGGATGTTGACTTATCGGTTATTAAACAATTAATGGATATAAATTTTTGGGGAACGGTTTACTGTACTAAATATGCGCTGCCATATTTACTGAAATCAAAAGGCTCTGTTGTCGGGGTTTCATCCATTGCCGGATATAAAGGTTTGCCAGGCAGAGCAGGCTATTCCGCTTCAAAATTTGCTATGCAGGGATTCATGGAAGTATTGCGAATTGAAAATATAAAAAAAGGATTGCATGTATTAATTGCCTGCCCGGGATTTACAACATCAAACATCAGGAATACCGCTCTTGCTGCCGATGGTTCGCAGCAAGGTGAATCGCCACGTGATGAAGTAAAAATGATGACAGCAGAGGAAGTGGCAAAAAAAATTATAAAAGCAATAGAAAAACGGAAAGACAGGTTAACACTTACAACCCAGGGAAAACTAACTGTTACATTAAATAAATTTTTTCCGAAGTTTATGGATAAGATGGTGTATAACCACATGGCAAAAGAAGCGGATTCGCCGTTTAAGTGATACTTGATGTTTGATGTTTGAAACCAACAAGACCTGAAAGTCTGAAAGAGGGCAAGTGCGATATCATATCTTGGGCACCTGCATCGTATGAGCGGTAAAAAATTAAAAATTATTTCCCTAACAACTTCTTTATTTCATTCAGCTTCATCAGCGCCTCCACAGGCGTAAGAGTGTTGATATCAGTATTAAGAATATCTTCCTTAATCTGAAGCAATAATGGATCATCCAATTGTATAAAACTCAACTGAAAATTATCTTGCCCTGGTCGAATTCTTTTTGTCTGCTTCCTGAGTTCTTCGCTGCTATGCGATTTTTCAAGGAACAGCAACAATTCTTTTGCCCGACCTACTACTTTCTGTGGCATACCTGCCATGCGTGCAACATGAATCCCAAAACTATGCTCACTTCCGCCCGATACTAATTTTCTCAGAAAAATCACCTGGTTGTTTATCTCTTTTATAGAAATATGGTAATTTTTTATACGAAGAAAGTTTGAAGCCATCTCATTCAATTCGTGATAATGAGTGGCAAAAAGCACTTTTGCCCTGAATAGCGGATGCTCATGAAGGTATTCGGAAATTGCCCACGCTATTGAAATTCCATCGTAAGTACTGGTGCCACGCCCTATCTCATCTAATAAAATCAAACTCCGGTTGGAAATATTATTCAGGATGCTGGAGGTTTCGTTCATTTCTACCATAAAAGTTGACTCGCCTGATGAGATGTTATCAGAAGCCCCTACCCTTGTAAATATTTTATCAACCAATCCGACTTTTGCTACCTCAGCAGGTACGAAACTGCCGATCTGTGCCAAAAGGACAATTAATGCTGTCTGTCGTAATAATGCTGATTTTCCGGACATATTAGGTCCGGTAATAATCAAAATTTGTTGATTCTCATTATCAAGAAAAATATCATTAGGTATATAATCCTCGCCAATTGGCATTTGTGTTTCAATTACCGGATGACGCCCGTTTTTTATCTCAATTCTGTATGATTCATTTATCTCAGGTTTTAAATAGTTATTTTGTGTGGCAACCACTGCAAGTGACAATAAAGCATCCAGCCTGCCAATAATGTGTGCATTCAACTGTATTGGCTCAATATACTCACACAAACTCAAAACCAGTTCATTAAATAATTTTATTTCGAGTTTAAGAATTTTTTCTTCGGCACCTAAAATTTTTTGTTCATATTCTTTTAACTCTTCGGTAATATATCTTTCAGAGTTTGTCAAAGTTTGTTTGCGATGCCAGGCATCAGGAACCTTATCCTTATGTGTATTGGTTACTTCCAAATAATATCCGAATACATTATTATATCCTATTTTTAAAGATGGAATACCGGTATTTTTTATTTCTCTTTGCTGAATTTGTATCAGATAATCCTTTCCTGAATATGCAATTTGGCGAAGCTCATCCAGTTCTTTTGAAACATTTTGTGCAATAACATTTCCTTTGTTAATTAAAGCCGAAGGATCACTTTTTAATGTCTTATTAATCTGCTCCCTGATAATTGGTAAGTGATTGAGTTTTTCAGCTAATTTCTTTAATGATTCATTTTCAGCATTCAGGTAGTCATTTTTTATACGTTCAACAGATATAAGCGCTTCTTTTATTTTGAGCACTTCACGTGGATTTATTTTTCCGATAGCTACTTTGGAAATTAAACGTTCAAGGTCGCCTGTCGATTTAATATTTTTCTGAAGGGGTTCTATATTATTATAATTTTTAACAAAGTATTCCACAATTTCAAATCTTTCTTCAATAGGCTTTTTGTTTTTTAATGGAAGGACAATCCATCTTTTTAACAGGCGTGAACCCATTGGTGAAACTGTATTATCAATAATATCAAGAAGAGTAACTGCATTTTCATTAGGTGAAGAAATTAATTCCAGGTTTCTGATAGTAAATTTATCAAGCCATACATAATTGTCTTCCTCTATCCTGGATATTTTGGAAATATGGCTTATTTTTTCATGATGAGTTTCCTTTAAATAATGAAGGATAACTCCCGCTGCAATAGTTCCGGATGTAATATTCTCTACACCAAATCCTTTTAATGAGGTTGTCCCGAAGTGGTTTAATAATAAATCATCTGTAAATTCCGGTGTAAAAATCCATTCTTCAAAAGTATTTGTGAAAAACTTATCACCAAATATTTCTTTAAAATCTTCTAACTTATTTTTTTGAACAATAACTTCGCTGGGTTTAAAGCTCTGCATCAACTTATCGATATAATCATTTAAACCCTGAGTTATAAAAAACTCACCCGTTGAGACATCAAGAAAAGAGACACCCGATTTATTTGCTGTAAAATGCACACATGCCAGGAAATTGTTTTCATTGTGCTCCAGAACATTATCATTATAAGTTACGCCTGGTGTAACTAATTCGGTAACTCCGCGTTTGACTATTTTTTTAGTTAGTTTAGGGTCTTCCAACTGGTCGCAAATCGCAACACGATACCCTGCTCTTACTAATTTTGGAAGGTAAGTATCGATGGAGTGGTGAGGAAACCCGGCAAGATCGACATAAGAAGCCGCACCGTTAGCCCTTTTGGTAAGAACAATACCAAGAATTTTTGAGGCTTTTACAGCATCTTCTCCAAACGTCTCATAAAAATCTCCAACCCTGAATAGTAATAAAGCATCGGGATATTTAGCTTTAATGGTATTATATTGTTTCATTAAAGGAGTTTCCGCTATTTCTTTCTGTCTGGTCATACTTTCAAAACTTGTCAGCAAAAATATAACTATAATCGTTATATTTTATTAAAAATAATTCACAGTTTATTTAATCCATTGTTAATTTTGCATTTCAAAGAAAAATAATGAGAAAATTAAAAAACAGCGAATTAAACAGGATTTCCATTGAGGAATATAAAAAATCAAAGAAACTTCCTTTTGTAATTATTCTTGACAATATAAGAAGCCTGAACAATATTGGTTCTGTTTTCAGAACTGCTGATTCATTTCGTATTGATAAAATTCATTTATGCGGAATATCAGCCACACCTCCACATAGGGAAATTCATAAGACAGCATTGGGGG
This sequence comes from Bacteroidales bacterium, assembly GCA_021107975.1. Classification (GTDB taxonomy): domain Bacteria; phylum Bacteroidota; class Bacteroidia; order Bacteroidales; family JAADJA01; genus JAADJA01. Next base: position 3,776 of record JAIORT010000311.1, read on the forward strand.
CAACTGATTCAGTTAATTGGATTTATTTTAAAAAAACGATTGATTCAATTAAGCAATTAAAGCAACAAGGCTACTCCATAATCGCAATTGAACAAGTTGATAAAAGTATCAGCCTCGAAAAATATACACCATCATCTTCTGATAAATTAGCCTTTGTTTTTGGAAATGAGATAAAAGGGATATCAGAAAATATTCTTGATTATATAGATATTTGCGTTGAAATACCCCAATTCGGAACTAAACATTCTTTAAATGTATCGGTAAGTGTTGGCATTGTGCTATGGCATTTATATTGCCATGGGCATAAATACTAAAAACTCATAAAAATAAAAAAGGCTGCAAATTGCAGCCTTTTTTACTTCTATAAAATTATCACATGTATTTATTTTATTGCATTCTGGAAACCAGGGTTACTATAATATTTTATAAATTCCTTGTCCTCTATTACTATAGTCCTATAAGCGCCATCTTCAATTATTGCTTTCTTCAGATTCTCAAATACCATATTATCGTTGTTAGTTCTTGCACCTACTATTGCTTGTAAGTAATAGACTTCACCAGATTTTTCTGCACAATTTAATGTAGAAGTTGCTGCATTATAATTACCAGCTAAAGTTTGAGCTAAAGCTAAGTTATAATCACATTTAGTACCGCTAAATGAATTTATTGCCCCATTGTAATTTCCATCTGCTATTTTAACAATTCCCATATTGTAGCCTATATCAATACCTTGTTTCTGGGCAGCGAGATAATCAGCCTTCGCCTTATAAAAGTCTTTCTTTTTTGATGCCATTGTGCCCGAATTATTAAGGACTATTCCGTTATTACCAACTATAGTTCTTGCTTTGTTAAAGTAACTATCGGCTGCATCATAGTCGCTCAATTCAACGCTTACAAAGCCTGCATTGTTGTATCCTCTCCAGTCATTGGGGTATATATCTATTACGGTTTTGTAAATATTAAGTTTGGCATTCTTATCATTAGTTAATGTAGCCGCGTAAATCAATTCATTAATATTTAATGAATCAGGAGAAGAGGTTGCAAATTGTGCAATTTCATCATCACTTAATGAAGGTTCATAACAAATTACATTTATTTCAGACCTTCTTAATGGTGGAAGAATATCGTCTTCAATCTCTTTATAGATAACGGTCATATTCCTGATCTCTTGTTCTCTTTTTGTAAGATCAGGTTGTGAATTAATGACATTTGCAATAATATTCTTATCTTTAATATCTGAAGACTTAATTGCTTTCATAAATCCACTCCAATCCTCACCATTAGCCGAAAGTTTGAAATCAATTTCTTGTTCAATATCTTCAACTTTTACACCCAGTTCTTTTGCTTTCTTTTTGATATATTTTTTATATTCGTTTTGAACATATTTATTCGCCGATTCTGACCTTCTTTGAGATAATCCCTGGTTGAATGATTCTTCTCCCTCTGGCGATGCCCATGCATTTATGTCAATACTTTTTATTTTCCAACCTTTTTTAATAAATTCGTTCATATTATTCAGTTCTTCTTTGGATTTCTCATCTTTGTTCAACCGATAATTGAAATTTAAGTTAGACTTGTTTACTATGTAATATATAGTACCCATTTCAGAAACAACAATATCTCTTTCTAATCCATGAGGAGCTAATAATAAATGTTCAATATTGTCAATTCTCTTTGAAGTCATAATAAGACCGTCAGCTATTTTTCTGTCACTCATGCTGAAAGGAGTCTTGCCTTTTACAGATGCCATTGGATCTACATAAAGTTCACATATATCCATACCCGGTTCATATTTTACATAAGTTTTATATGTAAAGGAACCACCTGTTGCAAGCATACCAATTGCTCCAGGTTTTTTGTATTCATCAGCAACTTCTTCTCCCTGGAAATACATCGTTTCAAGTTGTTTGCTTTTGTCTCCGTATTTCAGAACGGGAGTAAAATCTACAACAGCTTTTTTGTTAAATGATTCCGGGAAAGACCCTTTAATTTCAACAGGAATAGAATCACCATGCAAAGCAAGAATACATGGTTCTGTTTCAATTTGCATCTTAGTACCCGTTTTTCCTTTTCCAAAACTATATCCTAGCCCTAAAGAAGTGAAGTAATATGCATCGTTCTTTTCACCACTAATGTATCCGTCAAGTTTATCCGAGTCAAACCACCGGATTGTACTTTCTAAATTTATATCCCAATGGTCATTTAGCCTGAAATCAATACCGATACCTGTAGGAATCATTGTTTCAGTAGTGTTTGGGTATTCATCAACAAGAATATCAGTTTCTTGTCTATATGACTTCGATGAAAAACTAACCATACCTATTCCTACAGTACCATATATGTTAATTAACCTAGGTTCATACCCAAAAAACAAATTCGAAAAACTAACTGTAGTCCCCAGAATATAATCCAGTAAATCGGTCTTAAAATACATATTCTTAGTATCAACCCCGCTTGTACCTTTCAAAGGAGCCATGATAACAGAACCATATAACCCGAAAACAGGACTTAAATGTTTCCCTAACCTCAAACCTAAACCCAATGCCATATCATCCTTACCTAACATATTAAAATGAAAATCCCCAGCCTGAATGTCACAATAACTCTGGGTTATACCTCCATTTAAATTTACATACCATTGATAATAGAGCTTCCCTGTACTCTCATCTCTATTGGCGTTTTGCGCCAATAATGCACTCGGGATAGAAAAAAGGAGTGCTAATAATAAAACTGATACAATCCGATAATTTTTTTTCATAATGATTAATTTTATTCTTATAAATACTTTTCTTAAAAATTTTTTCAAATATATAGCAATTTATTTTTATTTCAAATAAAACCTGAAATTATTTTGGTCTAATCTTAATATAATTTTTCTCAAAAGTATATAATATTTAATTATACCTGATAATTATTTTAAAAAAAAATATTTTTAATTATTTTCTATTGATTTATCTTTTTACGTTAATTGTCCTGATTTTCTGTTTTTTACAATAAATCCCCTCTGGTTTATTAACAATTGATGTTTGATAAAAAATTACATCAGCACTATTTTCATCGGCTCAAATTGTTTGATAATTGTGTTTATCAATTTTTATTCAGTAAATGTAATTCGGTGTATTCCGGTAGAGTATTCTTTGTTTAATAATTCGGTTATTTTAAAATAATCGTCTGAATTTTTTACAAAATCAGTGTTTCCTGTATCTACGATTAGGATTCTTGTACCTTTTATCATTTTAAAATAATCTAAATAACCTGATTGAATCTTCTCTAAATAAGAGTCCTTAATATTTTTTTCATACTCTCTTCCTCTTTGTAAGATATTATGCTTTAAACAGTCAATTCTTGCAAACAGAAAAATGATTAAATCGGGCTTGGATAGCGAAGAATTGATGATTTCAAAAAGTCTTGAATATAACATGAATTCATCATCTTGCAGGGTTTTACGAGCAAATATCAATGATTTATCAATGAAATAATCAGCAATTGTAAAAGATTTGAATAAATCGTGTGAGGCTAAATCCTCTTTTAATTGTTGAAACCTGTCAGCCAGAAATGACATCTCAAGAGGAAAAGCATATCTATCAGGGTCTTTGTAAAATTTAGGCAAAAATGAATTATCTTCAAATCGTTCAAGTATCAGTTTTGCATTGTAATCTTTGGCAATCATTTTTGCCAGTGATGTTTTTCCTGCACCAATATTCCCTTCAATAACAATATAGTTGTATTTCATGTGTTTAAATTATTGTAACATGTTAACTGTAAATATTCGTCAGACCACTTCGCACAAGGCAAACGTGCAGGTCAGTGGTCAGACGAATGCAACATGAGTGTTTCATCGCTTAACAAGTATTTTAATAAATCTCCACATTTTCATATAACTCCACTTTCAAATTATCTTCACATTTGTGAGCTAAAACTTCCAATCTTACTTTAAAAACAGGATGTATAATATCACCGGCAATTTCTGCCAGCGGAATTAATGCAAATCTTCTCTCGTGCAAACGGGGATGAGGTATCTGTAAATCTTCTTCATCTATTATTATATTATCGTACATTAATATATCAATATCTATTAAGCGGGATTCGTAACGAGTTGAGATTCGCTTCCTGCCAAGTTTTTTCTCAATATTTAGTAATTCTTTTAATATTTCTTTGGGACTTAATCCGGTTTCGACTATTATTACCTGGTTAAGAAAAGGCTTTTCACTTTTAAAGCCCCAGGGTTCTGTTTCATAAACAGAAGACGATTTTACAATTGTACCAATTTTCTCATTGATCATTCTGGCAGCATTCCCTAATAATTGCATTCTATCGCCAATATTACCTCCAAGTAATAATGATGTCTTACTCATACTTTCAATCAGTATTCAATTTGAAACAGCAAAAATACAATTA
>JAIORT010000531.1 GCA_021107975.1 Bacteroidales bacterium
AAACCTGTTTTCACCCTCGCCCCAATGGAGGACGTTACGGATACTGTTTTCAGAGAGATTGTTTTAAGTATTTCCAGCCCCGGTTATCTTCATGTTCTTTTCAGTGAATTTATGTCAATTGATGGTTTCTGCCATGAAATTGGCAAGCCAAAAGTTAAGCACCGCATACAGGTGAATGAATCGGAACGCAGGTTGCTTGATAAAAAAAACGTGAAACTCGTCGCCCAGATTTGGGGAACCGATCCCGAGAAATTTTACAAAGCCACAAAGGAAATATGCCGGGAATACCGGTTTGACGGAATTGATATAAACATGGGTTGCCCGGTAAAAAAAATTGTAAAACAGGGCGCTTGTTCTGCCCTCATAGCCCAGCCCGAACTCTCAAAAGAAATTATTATTGCAACCAAAGAGGCTTCAAACATTCCTGTCAGCGTGAAAACCAGGATAGGGATCAGCAAGGTGGTTACCGAAGAATGGATAGGTAGTTTGCTTGAAACAAATCCTGCGGTTATCACTGTTCATGGCAGAACACAAAAGCAACAAACGGAAGGAACGGCTAACTGGAACGAAGTTGCGAAAGCGGTCGGACTGAGAGACCGGATGGGGGCAGATACACTGATTCATGGAAACGGTGATGTATTCAGCATGGAAGAGGGATTTAAAAAAGCGGAGGAGTACGGAGTTGATGGTATTATGATAGGAAGAGGCATCTTTCAGAATCCATGGTTTTTCAGTGGAAATAAAAACGAAAGATCACCGGAAGAACGACTATCATTGCTTTGGGAACACGCCTCCTTATTTGTTCATACATGGGATAAAGAAAAGAATTTTGCCATCCTGAAAAGGTTTTTCAAAATATACGCTTCCGGTTTTTATGGCGCTGCACAAATCCGGGCAAAATTAATGGAAGCGAATTCGCTGAAGGAAGTGAAAAAAGTGCTGAACGAATATGAATATTCAATCGATAAATCCAACAAGTTTATTAAAAAATAACTAATTCAGGCAATGATCACCGGTTTTATCAGTTTCCAAAGAAATCCTGTTAAAAATTCTCAGCCATTCATCAGCATGAGCTATCATTTTTGAAAAGCTGTCAACAGGGTGTCGCAAAAAATACTTAGGGCGTGGCATGGCATCTATCATTACAGGCAAAGCATTGAACGACAAACCTAAAGCAATGTATATTTTGTTAAACCCTCTCCTGAATAAAAAATCTTTTATCACAGGATTTCGCAGTTCAACACTAAACGAAGAAAAAGCAATAACAACAAAAATTGCTCTTGCATTCATTTCAATTCCAATTAATAAGCCCTGAATATTAAAAAAAGTCCCGGAAGAATTAAAGCCATTCCAGAAAATTGCTGCTAAAAAAGTAAGTATAAACAAATGCAGCCAGAAAACAGGCTTTTTGAGCCGCCTGAGTGATTTTCCATATTTTATAATATTTAATGCCGAATAAACGACGATGAATATAATTGCATATTTTAGTGAGAAATAATTTATAAAGAGCAATCCGGCTGGTAATAATATTAAGTGAAGAAAGAATAAAGAAATAGAAAATTTTTGCTCTTTGTTCAGAATAAAAATATTATCCGTTTTTAATTTTTCAATTTTATAACCTTGTAGTTCGTACTTTAATTTTTTCGATCTTTTACCAATATGAAAACCTGTTAATGCTGCCGCAAAGCCTAAAACAACATAAACAGCTATAACTGCAAAAATTAATATCCAGGGATTTGCATTTTCAATCTTAATTTGATTTGCGGCAAAATGAAAAATATTTACATAAATCTTTACGATATTTAATCCATAAAGAATCAACAAACCGACTACTTTATGTATAAAAGCGACTGAAACACTTAATGCCCCGCCAATTGACAAAGCAACGAGGTTATTACCCATTAACCTGATTGCTGTTTCAATTATTAAGGCTTCTGAAAGGATACCAATCATAGGACCGAGGATAATTGCACTTGGCGAAACAGACTTCATTAATGCACAAATCAGCCCGGCGCGCCATATTAGTCCTTTTTGTTGCCACACCTGGTAAAAAGCAATCATCAAAATGGTTCCGTTTGCAGCCAGTATTGGACCCGCGAACGGAATTTGGAGATTATGAAAAAAGCTACCGATGATGATCTCAACCGATGCCCATAACCCACCTGCAACAGCAGCTTTCAGCCAAACAGATTCTATCGTGGTTTTCTGCTTTGCTTGTTTTATCATATCATATTTTAGCTATTATTTTTTCGATCCCATATGTTTTTATAAAAATCAACCGGAGTATTTATAGTCTTGTTAATCTTTTATCTTACCATGCTTCACTAAAAAATTTTATAAAAATAGATAATACAATCATTTTGTATAATAATATTTCTTAATATTGTAAAAGAATTCACACGGGTCGCTATTTCATTTTATCAATGCAAACAGAAAAAAAGCTGTTCGGAAGGTTAGCTCAAGCCCTATTTGGTAAACCTGAGGAATGCAGTTTAAAGCAAAGGTTTTTCAATGCTTCTTGCCTTATAGGAGGTACGGCAGGTATTCTTGCTACAATTATAAACCTGTCACTCGGCTTTCAATTTGTATTAACTCTCTCTACATTGGGAATATCTTTATTGTTTTTTGTTTTCTATATTATTTCATTTATTATGAAAAATTATCATGATGAAAGGAATCAGGTGATTAAGCAACGGGATAAAATTCTCGAACAAAACAAGGAAATCAGGATTACACAAAAAGAACTTACGCTTCATAAAGAACATCTTGAAGAGCTTGTTGAAAAACGAACCGAAGAACTTGAAGAAGCCAATGTGCAACTACAAAATTCAAAAGAAAAAGCCGAGGAATCTGATAAGCTAAAAACAGCTTTTTTGTCAAACATGTCGCATGAAATCAGAACTCCGATGAATGCCGTCATTGGATTTGCACAGCTTTTAAAGCATCCTGATATTTCTAAGGAATTGACGAATAAATATATAGAAATAATCATAAATAAAGGAAACCTTCTCCTAAACATTATTAATGATATTATTGATATTTCAAAAGTTGAAGCCAATAAAATCGAGATCATTAAAACCGCTTGCAATATTGACGAAATATTACATGATTTATATATTAGCTTTAGTAAAGACATTATTTTTATTGAGAAAACACAGGTTGATCTGCACTATGCAAAACCCGATACGGAAAAGGAGGTTATTGTTTTTACCGATCCCTTTCGGTTGAAACAAATTTTATCAAACCTGATTGATAACGCAATTAAATTCACTCATAAAGGTTATGTTGAATTTGGCTATTCAATAATTACAGTTAATAAGCAGAAGCTATTAAAATTTTATGTAAAAGATACGGGAATTGGGATTGCTGCAAATAAAATCAATCTTGTTTTTAACAGGTTCAGGCAAATTGACGAATCGCACACAAGGGAATTTGGTGGAACAGGTTTGGGCTTGAGCATTTCAAAAGAGTTGGTAGATTTGCTAAAAGGAGAAATAAGTGTTGAGACTAAAATAGGCGGGGGAAGTACATTTTTCGTTACAATTCCTTACAAGAGAGCAAAAATAATTGAAAAACCTGATTTAAAAGAAAAACCTGAAGTTTCTGATTATAATTGGAAAGATAAAAAAATCCTTATTGTTGAAGATAATATTTCCGGGTATTGGTTATTAGAATCTTATTTATTAGAAACACAAGTTGAAATTATTTATACAAGCGATGGTCAGGGAGCAGTGGATATTTGTAAGTCGAATCCGGATATTGACCTTGTTCTCATGGATATTCAATTACCGGTAATAAACGGATATGATGCGACAAGATACATTAAAAAATTCCGAAAGGATTTGCCAATAATTGCACAAACCGCTTATGCCATGAAAGAAGATGCTGCAAAAACAAAAAAAGCCGGTTGCGATGATTGTATTATCAAACCTATAATCAAACATGAATTATTGATCATGATGAGTAAATTTCTTGGATAAATCCCTGTATATTTTATCTGCAATTTTTTCAGGTGATTCTGTTTTTATATCAAATACCACATAAGATTCTATATTCCAATGATTAATAATCTTATGTAGAATACTTTCCCTGACAACCCAAATCATTGGAGTCTCTGTTTGGTGAATAAGCAAATCAATAGCTTTAGACCAACCTTTCCCCTCCAATTCAAAAGGACCTATTTCGTCAATTGCTATAATATCAACTTTTGATAAATTAGAGGAGCTTAGAACTTTTTGCCCGAAAGCAAATCCTTTGGGATTGAAATAAAAATGCCGGAAATTTTGCCAGCCTTCAACAGGCTGTCGTTTGCAAAGGATCATCTTATCACCTGTTTTAAGGTCTTCCAATTCAAATTTATCCCGCAAATCATTTTTCCAGTATCCATGCGCACAAAAACCACCTGCAGTGATTCCTTTCTGCTTTAGGATCTCAATTAATTCAATTAAAAAAGTAGTCTTCCCACTTCCCTGTGAGCCGGTGATAAAAAAAATATTAATAAGGAATAAATGGTTACCAAATTATATTAAAATCAAAAGATATAAAACAACCACCTTTTATGGCAAACTCGTTCTTAACAACCAATTTGTATTTATTACCCACAAGTTCAAATACTTCTATAGCTTTATTTTCAGTATCTGCAATAAGATAGTATTTAACTTTATTAATTTCATAAAGTTCTTTTTTTACAATTCTATCTCTATATGTGGTAGATTCAGATAATACTTCAACAATAAGAATCGGAGGATTTTCAATAAACTTTTCTACTCTTTCGCCACAAACTACTGCCAGATCAGGACGAACAACATTTCTGTCATCAATAATCCAGTCTAATTCGGAATATACAAAGCAATTGTTGTTGCATGGACTTCCCTCTAATTGATTCATTATTTGGTTTAATATTTTAGCGGAAACAAATTGATGTTTCCCGGTAGCTGATGGGCTCATTGCATAAGGGTAACCTTCTATAAGTTCCCAATCACCTTTCCATAGCTCGTAATCGCTATAGGTATATTGAGGTATGTGTTTTATTTTTAACATAGATGAAAATTATAATACTACAAATATACAAAATATTGTAACCGTTCACACCTGAATAAATAAATTATTTCCTTAGATTAATTTTAGATTTTATTGATTTTTAAAAAACAGGCACGAATCCCCATAACTTAAAAATCTGAAATCATGACCCAAAGCATATTGATACACATCTTTCCATCCATCGCCTATAAAAGCTGAGACAAGCAATAGTAACGTACTCTGAGGTATATGAAAATTGGTAATAAGGATATTTGGTATTTTAAATTCATATCCTGGCACTATCATTAGTTGAGTCTGTCCGGAAACAACTTCCATATTTTTCTTTTGCATTATTTCAAGTATTGCATTTAAAGACTCCTGTACAGATATGTCTTTTTTATATTTTTGATCATAAGGGTCCCACTGACGAATATCAATGTATTCCAGTGGTTCCTTATCAACGAGAAGTTTTACACCAAACCAGTAAATACTTTCGATAGTACGCATGGTTGTTGTGCCAACTACAATAACATCATTGCCTGTATTTTCAAGTACCCTTTTGATAGTACTTTTATTAATATATATCTTTTCGGTATGCATTTCATGTTTTTCCACAGAAGATGAACTTACAGGTTTGAATGTACCGGCTCCAATATGCAATGTCAGTTCTTCAAAAGAAATATTTTTCTCTTTTAACTTCCTGATAACATTGTTAGTAAAATGCAAACCGGCTGTCGGAGCTGCCACAGAACCCTCTGATCTTGCATAAATTGTTTGATAACGGAATTTGTCCGACTCAACTGCTTTACGGGGCATATAAGGTGGTAATGGTATTACCCCTGAATGAATTAAAATCTCAGAAAAAGTCAAATCAACAGGCTCCCACTGAAATTCAATCAATGAGTAATCTTTGTGCTGTTCTGTTCTTTCAGCAATTAAAATGTAGTTTTTTTCATCAATATTAAAATTTTTTATCAGTTTGCCCGCTTTCCATTTCTTAGAATTTCCAACAAGGCATTTCCATACAACCCCTGAATGTTGCCGGAAAGCTAATTGTATTTCTCTTGTTGGCATAACAGGCTCTAAGCAAAAAATTTCGATACCGGCGCCTGTTTCTTTTTGAAAAAGTAATCGTGCCCTGATAACTTTTGTTTCATTATAAATAAGCAGGCTGTTTTCAGGTAAAAATTCAGGGATATCCTTAAATTTACTTTCTGAAATTTTAAAATCATTATAAATGACCAATTTCGATTCATCCCTTTTTTCCAATGGGAATTGGGCTATACGGTCTTTTGGAAGTAAATAATGGTAATCCTTAATATTTATATTTGGGATATGATACATTTTTTCGAATTAAAAAAACAAAAATAGTATTACTTTTATTATACAGGATATTCATATATTTGAATAATTTTACGGGAAATTTAATAAAGCATTTATTGAAGATTAAGGAACAAATACCTAATGCTATTACCCTGTTAAATTTGTTAACGGGTTGTATAGCTATTGTTTTTGGTTTTGAAGATCAATTAGTGATTGCTTCATGCCTGATAGGTCTTGCTGCGGTATTCGATTTCTTCGACGGATTTGCAGCAAGGTTGCTTAAAGTTAGTTCTCCCATTGGTAAGGAGCTTGATTCATTGGCTGATGTGATTTCATTCGGTGTTGTGCCGGGAGTTATACTTTACCGGTTACTATCAGGAAACATTGATTGCCCCGTAATCAACATTGCCGGGAAAAATATTGTTCCGTTTATCGCTTTTCTTATACCGTTATTTTCCGCAATACGACTTGCAAAATTCAATACCGATGAACGCCAGACGGATTCCTTCATAGGTTTGCCAACTCCTGCCAATGCCATACTAATTGCCTCTTTCCCTTTAATAATACAACAAAAATCAACATTGACCGGCATAAGCATTAACCTGTTTTCGGAATTAACCGGTAATCCGTATTTTATAATTATTCTTACAATAGTGCTTTCTTACCTCTTAATTGCTGAATTACCTATGATGTCTTTAAAATTCAAAACATTTAATTGGAAAAAGAACAGGCTCAGGTATATTTTTTTAAGTATCTCAATGCTGCTAATTATTTTATTATTTTATACTGCCATTCCTTTAATAATACTTCTGTATATTATTTTGTCATTAAGTTCTAAAAAATCGCAAATCTAAAATCATAAATCTAAATTCCTTTCCCGTATCTTTGCACCCATGCACGAAGATATTTCCAATAAGAAAGAAAATAAGCCTGAGCAAGAAAAAGAAATGTCGTTTTGGGAGCATTTAGAGGAATTGCGGATGCATATTTTCCGGTCGCTGGCTGCAATTCTAATTCTGGCTATTGTTGCCTTTCTTAATAAACGGATTATCTTTGATTACATCATCCTTGCTCCGAAAGACACGGATTTTATTACGAACCGGTTACTTTGTCAACTTGGCGAGATATTATCAATTGACGCCTTGTGTATTGGCAGGCTGAACCTGAGCATTCAGAATATAAATATGTCGGGACAATTCATGACGCATTTGTATGTTTCGTTAATAGCGGGTTTGATTGTAGCGGCTCCTTATGTTATCTGGGAATTATGGCGATTTATAATGCCTGCCCTAAAACAGAAGGAGAAAAAACATTCTACAGGCGCTGTTGCTGTTAGCTCGTTGCTTTTCCTGGCAGGTGTTTTATTTGCTTATTTCCTGATAGTACCCTTAACCATAAATTTTCTTGGCACATACCAGGTAAGCCAGGATGTTCCAAATCAAATCAACCTGAATTCATATATCAGCACGGTTGTTTCGGTTACAATTGCAGTCGGTATCGTTTTCGAACTGCCTATATTTGTTTTTTTTCTTACGAAGGTTGGCATCCTTACTCCTGCTTTTATGAGAAAGAACCGGAAGATCATGCTGGTAATCGTACTTATACTCTCAGCAATTATTACACCCCCTGATGTCTTCAGCCAGATTTTAGTTTGTATTCCTCTTGTCGGATTGTATGAATTAAGTATCAGAATATCAGAAAAGGTTTACAGGCAAAGGGAGGTTGAGTTGACTGGGTAATAACTTTTCAGGTTGAACGCATGCCAGTGTGGGATGGAAAACCTGAAAAGTTGAGCGGCTA
>JAIORT010000412.1 GCA_021107975.1 Bacteroidales bacterium
GATTTGAAAAGGTTTAAGAAGTTAACGACCGGGCATTATATTATCATGGGAAAAAATACATATTACTCTTTACCAAAGAGACCCCTTCCTAACAGGACGAATGTTGTTATAACAGATATTCCCGGAGAACAAATTGACAATTGTATAATGGCTTATTCCATTGAAGACGCTATTTCAAAGATGGATGCTGAAAAGGAAAATTTCATAATTGGCGGCGCTTCCATTTACAAGCAATTTTTACCTCATGCCAATAAATTATATATTACCTGGGTGCATGAAGAATTTGAAGCGGATACCTTTTTCCCGGATGTTGATGAAAAGGAATGGAAAGTGATTTCAAGAGAAGATTTTTTAAAGCCGGATGAGAAGAATCCGTTACCGTATTCTTATATAATTTATGAGAGGGGTTAGGATGTATGTAAGTTCACGGGCATAGGCGTTCGAAACGGTTCGGAACTATATTTATTTGTTTTCAGTTCTTAGTTTTTGGTAATGTAAATCTAAAATTACTACCTTTTCCCGATTCACTTTCTACCCAGATTTTTCCACCTGATCTTTCTATAAATTCTTTACAGATAATTAAACCTAAGCCCGTTCCCTTTTCATCAAATGTGCCTCTTGTAGTATATTGATTTTCTAATATAAATAGTTTTTTTATATTTTCTTCACTAATACCAATTCCCGTATCAACAACTGAAACTTCGACCGAATTATCCTTTTCAACACAAGTAATACTTACTTTTCCACCTTTTTCAGTAAATTTTAAAGCATTCGATAATAAATTTCTAAGCACGGTAGAAATAATATTAGCATCAGCATACACATAAGTATTTTTCGGAATTTCGAGATATACAGTAATATTTTTCTTTTTTGCACTAATCTCTAATGTGTAAATAATATTGATAACTAATTTCTTTAAATCAACCTTTTTAGGATTATATTGTACGTTACCTGATTGACATCTTGCCCAATGAAGTAAATTTTCAGCCAAATTAAATAAATCATGAGCAGATGTATTAATAATTATGCTATACTGTTTAATTTTTTCCTTGTCATATTGTTCAGCCTTTTTTACTAATATTTCAGAAAACCCGAGCAGGGAATTGAAAGGTGCTTTAAGGTCATGGGCAACAATTGAGAAAAATTTATCTTTTGTAGCATTTAATTCTTTAAAGTCTTCTTCCGATTTTGATATTTTATTAATAGCGATATTAAGTTGTTGGTTTGCATCTTCAAGGATTTTGTTAGTTTTTTGCTTAAGAAGATATCGGCTATATAAAATAATGATTAAAAATAAAACAAGTAATAAAACAATTATTAAAAAATTTCTTTGAGTTTCATTTTTTTTTGATTTTAAAACATCGATTTCCTTCTCATTTTTTAAAATTTCAATTTCCTTTTCTTTTTTTACAGTTTCAAATTTCACTTCTAATTCTGCAATGTTTTTTCCGAGTTCTTCTGTAAAAATACTGTCATTTATATCAGAATAAATTTTATGATATTTGTAAGCTTTTTTATAATTGCCTTTTGCAAAATATAATTCGGAAAAAGCAATATAACAATCTTTAATTAAATGTTTTGAACCAATTTCTTTAGCAATTGTTAAAGCCTTTGTCAGATATATAGATGCTTTGTTATAATCATAGAGTTCTATATACATTATCCCGACATTTCTTGAACAATTGGAAATACTCCATTTATATCTTTCTTGCTCATTTATTTCTAAAGCATCTAAGTAGTATTCCAGGGCTTTATCATAATCTTTTAAATACCAATAAACTAATCCGATATTATTTAAACAAACAGATAGTTGTTTTAATTCTGTTTCATCAATTAAAGTTAATACTTTCTTATGATATTCTAATGACTTATAATAGTCGGACAATTGTGCATAAACAATCCCTAAATTAATAGCCGTTTTTCTCATAAGAGCATCATCATCAATCTCCTCACTCAAATCCCATGCTTTTTGCAAATATTCCAATGCTTTATTATCGTTTTTTAAATTCAGATAAACAACCCCAAGATTATTATAAGATTGTGCAATAGCTAATTTATCATTATTTTGTTCACGTATTTTCAATGATTCAATAAAATAATTAATTGATTCATCGTAATTGGATAAGAAATAATATATTCTTGCAACCCTGTCAAAAGAAGCAGCAATATCTTCTTTACCTTTATATTCTTTTGTTAATTCAAGTGCTTGCTTTGCATAATCTAAAGATTTGTCATAAGATATTGTGTCATAAGCTTTACTTAATTCATTTAAAATTTCAATTTTTTCTATGCCGATAGAAGTTTCAAGAAGACCGTTAAGGCTGTCAATTTCTGTATTGACATATACAGCCTGCACAGCATTTGAAAAAAAGAATACGGATAATATTGACACAAGGAATCTGTACATTTAATATGAATATTGATTTGCCTTAATCAAATGCGAGTGCAAAATACTAATAAAATAAATAGGGAAGTTTAAATTTCAAAAAAAAAGAACAAATTTTTTGATTTTTACTACTTTTGCATTTTTTCAAAATTGTTAATATATAATATCAAACATATATAATATTATTATGGATTTAAAAGCACAATTACTTGAAGCAGTAAAAGCACATAAAAATATATTTGACAATACCGAAAGGTCAGAAATGATCCGGGAAGCTGTTGACAATAAAGAAGCGATGATTGCTGAAAGCGGCGCACTGGCAAATTGGACTCCGATAGAATCAACAGGCAGAAGCCCTAAGGATACGGTAATAGTTAAACGCCCCGAAAGTGAAGTCAATATTGACTGGACTTCACCAAACAATATTTCCATTGATGAAGAAACATTCAACATTGCTTTTGAAGAAGCCCTGGAATATATGGCGCAGTGGGATAAAATGTATGTAACCGACAGAGTTGTTGGCGCTGATGTTGATTATGCTCTCCCCGTTAAACTTGTAAGCTCTCACGCCCTGGGTGCACTATTTTCTGATAATATGTTCAGACCGGTTCTGCAGGATATTGAAAAAAGCCGTTTCTTTGGGAAAGATTTTTTTCTGTTACATCTTCCATATAACAAGCTCAATGCTGAAAAATATAATGGAAGGTTGAGAAAGCTGCCGAATGGAAAAACCTCTGACATGATTGTTGCAATGGACTTTGACAGACGTATTGGCGTTATTGTCGGTTCGGCTTATGGCGGAAGTGTTAAAAAATTAATTTTTACCGTTATGAATTATTACCTTCCATTGGAAGGCATTCTGCCGTTGCATTGCTCAGCCAATGAAGGAGACAATGGAGAATCTGCTTTGTTGTTGGGACTTTCGGGAACGGGTAAAACTTCGCTTTCTGCCGATCCCACCAGGGCGCTTCTCGGAGATGATGAACACGGCTGGAGTAATGTTGGAATAGCCAATTTTGAAAATGGCTGCTATGCTAAAATGATTAACATTCATCCCATAAAAGAAAAAGATATATATGATGCCGTTATGCACAAGGATAATTACCTTAATCATGGTGCCATTATCGAAAATGCTATGATCTATCCTGATGGTGTGTTAGATTATTTTGATGACAGGTTTACTCCTAATTCAAGAGCATCTTATCCCTTAAGATACTTGAGGAATATTAAAAAATCTTCAACAGCAGGACACCCAAAAACTATTTTATTCCTGACAGCCGATGCGTATGGAGTTCTTCCGCCGGTTTCACAATTGAGTCCCGACCAGGCAATGCTCTGGTTCATGATGGGATATACCAGTAAACTGGCTGGAACCGAGACAGGTGTTACCGAACCCCAGGCAACTTTCTCCAGATTCTTTGGTCAGCCGTTTATGCCGGGCAAACCGGATGTTTATGCTTCTATGCTTGGAGAAAAGATGAAAAAACATAGTACTAAAGTATTTCTTATCAATACAGGATGGAGCGGAGGACCTTATGGCATAGGCAGCAGGATTGATATTGACCTGACCAGGAAAATGGTTAATGCTGCTCTTAACGGCGACCTCAAAAATGCAGAATATGAATTTGACGAACTCTTTCACCTGAATGTTCCGAAAGCTTGTCCGGGCGTTCCTTCTGAAATGCTGTTCGCAAAAAATACCTGGGCTGATAAAGACGCTTATAATGAGACAGCCAAAAAGCTGGCTCAACAATTTTCCAATGCCTTTGACAAAGCTTATGGTGGGCAAAATATTAAAGATAGTATTATTGCTCAATGTCCCGGAAAATAAACTGTCACTGAACGAAAATGCAAAATTATTTTGATACAATTTACTTATTTGTAGCAGGTTATTTAATTGGATTATTGCAAAGTTTATGCGTTTCAGTATAATTTGATGCTTATTACAATTTTTTATATTACATTTGCAAATTACTAATTAATTATTTTTTAAATTTAAATTTTATTTTATTATGCCAACCGGTACAGTTAAATTTTTTTTAGAACAAAAAGGCTACGGGTTTATACTTGATGATGACACAAATGAAGAAATCTTTGTACATGTGTCCGGCCTTATTGATAAAGTGAATCCAGAAGATAAAGTATCTTTTGAAGTAATAGAAGATAAACGCGGAAAAAAAGCTAATGAAGTAAAGAAGATATAAATGATTTTTGAATTCATTTTGCGAAGCTTCTCAATAGGAGAAGCTTTTTTTTTACCTGAATGCTTTGTGTTTTTTTATTTTTTTCTTATATTGCGACAACTTTTTTTAATATCAATTTCAAATAACATTATAAAATTTTATCACTATGCAAACATACATTTTACTTACAAAGCTGTCTCCCGAAGTTTCGAGACAAGTGAAAGACCGTGAAAAACTGGGACATAACTGGTTCGAACAGGTAAAAGAAAAATGCCCGGACGTAAAATTCATTGCGCATTATGCAATTTTAGGTCAATACGACTTTATTGATATCTATGAAGCGCCGGATGCTGAAACAGCTGCTAAGGTTTCTATCATAAGCCAGGCAAATGGGGCTTTTCATGCAGAAAGTCTCGCTGCCATCCCGTACAAACGGTTTTTGGAATTAACGGAAGAGATTTAATTTAAGAAACTTCCAAACTAACCTCTTAGCGGTTTTGAACCGCCAAGAGGTTGCTAAAAGCAAAAGCTATCCTGAACCATACAGTATATCCTTCAGGTGATTGGTTAATATCTTTTTTTATTTGTTCCATCGAAACGAATTTCCAGTCGTTAACCTCATTACTGTTTACTTTTGGTTCACCATCGTAACCTCCAACAAAAACATGGTTGAATTCATGTTCTGTTAATCCCTGTCCTGCATAATAATTAGAGACTGTTTAAATTTACTCCGAAAGCTTTCGGAGTAAATTTAAACTTAGTAGAACCTGCTTGCACAGGCAGGGATATACCGCAATCCTTTTTGGAAGAATTGATTATTTGCTAATTTGCCTCAACCATGCTTTAAAAACCGGGTTGTTGACTTTATACGAATTATCCGCTTTGTGTATTAAGTCTTTTTTCATTAGTGCTTTCAAAATAGTATTAATAGAAGAACTTGCAGGAAGTTGGAATTTATTCCTTGTTTCTTCGGAAAAAAGTTCAGCCCTATCATCCGGTATTGCTATAAGTGATAAAATCCTTCTTTGATTATTTTTTAATTGGTCAAAAATATTTTGGAATATCACCGACTGGCTATCAATTATTTTATTAAGCCATATATTCTTAAAATTGTCAACATCCTGATTTTCGCCACTTCTAATCATATCAAATACAACCGAGGCAAAATACTGGGTAAAATGAGGGTGACATTCCGAAACCTGAAGTATATAGTTGATATTCTTATCTAATATTGTTATTTTCTGTTGCCCGAATTTCGATTTTATAAACTCAAAAAGGTCGTTGTATGATATTGGTTTGATATCCATTTTAACTGCAAACTCATAAAAAGGTGAATTAACTGAAGAAAATATATTTCTCATTAGCGATTGTTTACTTCCAAGAAAGATATATGACACATTTTCCTGTGTCTGAAATACAGAACGCATCCAATTTATCATAAAGGGGTCAATTCTTTCAATTTCCTGAAATTCGTCAAAAGCAATACATATTGGTTGTAGTTTCTCTTTTGCAATAATACCTGGTATGTTAAGGATTTTTTCAACATCCGCCATGTCTTTTATTTGTTTTACTTCTAGTGAAAACGATGGAGTTCCTGTTTCATCGAAAGAAATTTTCGGATACAAGTTCTGAAAATAATGAGTCATTTTTTTTGTCAGAACTTTAATCTCATCCCTCCAGTCGAATAATTCTTTTGCAAGCAATTTTGAATATTTTCGGCAAAAATCATCTGTTGAAAAAACATTATAAAGATCGAAATAAATCAACTTAATGTTAGTGATTTCATTAAAAACCTTATAAATCAAAGACGATTTGCCATACCTTCTCGGAGAATATAACCAAACAGAATACCCGTCAGTTATAAATTGCTTTAATTCTTTTATCTCTTGTTTTCGGTTGCAGAAATTACCTCCTGTAACAACTTTGCCAAATTTGAATGGGTTCTTCTTTTGTTTCATTTTTTTTATCTTGAATTCTATACACCTTAATTGTTTATTGCACATAATAATGCCACGCAAATATACGCCACGCATTTTTACGTGGCGCAAATATACGAAATATTGATATCAAATCTCTGTGTTAAAAAAAATAAATCAAAAAAAACTTGACAAACCCATATTAATTATATTATCTTTGACCGACCGTTCAGTCATAAAAGGTTAAATGTTATGAGTTAATTGTTATAATTTAATTGTTATAGGTTTAAAGTAAATAACTATGTCTCCACGAACTGAAGTACAATTTGAAGAAATAAGGGAAAGCCGCAGAAAGCAAATTATGGATGCAGCATTAGAACTTTTTTCCGAACATGGTTTTCATCAGGTATCAATAAATCAAATTGCAAAAGAAGCCGGAATATCAAAAGGTTTAATGTATAATTATTTTGAAAGCAAAGATGAACTTATTAAAACAATAATATATAAAGGAATTGATGAAATGTTAGATAATTTGGATCCTGATCATGATGGAATATTAGAACATCATGAATTAATAAATTATATTCATCTCACCTTTGAAAGTGTACGAAAGAATCAAAAATACTGGAAGATATATTTTGCTTTAATGGTTCAGCCGCCTGTAATGAAACTTATTGAACCACATATTTCAGAACTTAAAAAACCGTTGGCAAGTATGATGTTGAATTATTTTGAAAAAAGAGGATATGAAGACCCGGCACTTGAAATGGGATTTTTTAGTGGTTTAATAGCTGGAATAATCCAGAAATATGTTTATGCACCGGAATACTTTCCTTTAGAAAAACTTAAAAAAAGAATAATAGAGATATACGATAAATAAAACTTAATAAAAATGAAAAAAGTGAAAAAAATCAGTTATTTGTGTCTGTTATTGTTTTTAATAAACACAATGTTTAGCTATGCTCAAACCGGAACATTAACAGCAAAAGAAATAGTAGATAGAGCCGATATCAAAAGCCGCGGCGAAACAAGCCAGGGCGAGATGTCTATGACGATTGTCAGACCGGGATGGGAACGCACTGTCTCGATGAAAAGTTGGTCGAAAGGAAATGATTACTTCCTGATTTATATTACAGCCCCTGCGAAAGAAAAGGGGCAGGTATTCCTGAAAAGAAAAAAAGAGATGTGGAACTGGGTTCCGTCAATCGAACGGATGATCAAGATCCCGCCTTCAATGATGATGCAATCGTGGATGGGTTCGGATTTTACAAATGATGACCTTGTTAAACAATCATCTATTGTTAAAGATTATGAACACACTCTTATTGGTGAAGAAACCATCAGGGATCAGAAGTGTTATAAAATTGAACTTATCCCCTTCCCTGATGCTCCTGTTGTCTGGGGCAAGATAATTTCGTGGATCACAAAAGACGGCTTTAATTTATGGAAATCGGAGTATTATGACGAAGATGAATTTCTTGTAAATATTGAAAATGCTTATGAAATAAAAAATTTTGGCGACAGAAAATTACCGAGCCGAATGGAAATCATACCGGCTGATGAAGAAGGCAAAAAAACTGTTCTGGAATTCGGCAGCATGGAGTTTAATAAACCTATTGATGATGGCTTTTTTACACAACAGAATATGAAA
>JAIORT010000324.1 GCA_021107975.1 Bacteroidales bacterium
ACTATTTAACTTCAACTACACCTTCGAATACTTTAACAGCCGCACCTTCAAGCCAGATGTCAGTGAATTTTTCCTGCTTTTTTGTAAAACGAACCGTCAAATTTCCTCCGTAAGTTTTAATATTAAAGTATCCGGTACTATTCTTTCGTATCAAAGAAGCAGCTAATGCCGAAGCGGTAACTCCCGTTCCACACGACAGGGTTACATTTTCCACGCCCCTTTCATAAGTTCTCACAATAAGATGATCTTCTTTTAATTCAACAAAGTTAACATTTGTACCTTCGGGCTGAAATTTTTTATCCCAACGAATACGCTTCCCTTCATTATAAATATCAATTTGTTCTATGTTCTCCACAAATTTTAAATAGTGAGGCGAACCTGTGTCTATTAAAAAGTGATCGTCATAAATTTTAATATTATCCACATCTTTCATTTTAAGCGAGATATAAATTTCGCTTCCTGATTCAGATAAAATTGTTGATTCATGTATGCCATCAATAGCACGGAACTTGGTTTGGTTATCAATAATACCAAGTGATTTTGCAAAAGCAGTAATACATCTTCCCCCGTTACCGCACATGGTGCCCTCAATCCCGTTTGCATTAAAATATTTCATTTCAAAGTCAAAATCCCTGAAAGCCGATAATAACATTAATCCATCGGCTCCAATACCAAACCTCCTGTTACATAACAAGGCAATCTGATCGTTTTGCAAATTGAATAGTCCTTTTCTGTTATCTATCAGAATGAAATCGTTACCTGTACCGTGGTATTTATAGAATTTTATTTCCATAAACATTAATGATATATTGACAATAATTTGCCATTTTACAAAATTCAAAAAACCTATCAGGTCTTAATCGAACTTACAAATTTATACTAAATATTTTTAACATGTTTTAACAATAAATCAATACAACTGTCAAATATCTGACGTTATAAAAGTAAATAATTGGGTTATGAAAAGATTTATTACTTATTTTCTGGCAGCCATTTTTGGCGGTTTGGTTTTCGCTGTTATTTATATAACTTTTGAAAATAAAAATACATCAGCATTAACGGATACACAGGAGCAATTACCTGCAATACAGGCAAGCTATACCCCACATTCAGCAGTAATCGGACCTGATTTTGTTAATGCAGCGGATAAAACAGTTCATGCTGTTGTTCATATCAAATCCGAGCTTCAACAAAGAAATAAAGTTTACAACGATTTTTTTGATTTATTTAACGATTTAATAAGAAACCCAAACTACAGATATTATAATGCACCTGTAATTGCAACAGGTTCGGGAGTAATTATCTCAGCCGATGGTTATATTGTTACAAATAACCATGTTGTTCAGAATGCAACCGGCTTAGAGATTACATTAAATAATAAAAGAACTTTTGAAGCTGAGATTATTGGCACCGATCCATCAACCGACCTGGCTCTTATTAAAATTGAGGCAAACGATTTACCTTATCTTATTTATGGAAATTCAGATAATTTAAAAGTTGGCGAATGGGTGCTTGCAGTAGGTAATCCATTTAATCTTACATCAACGGTTACAGCCGGAATCGTAAGTGCAAAAGCAAGAAATATCAATATTCTCGGTGAGGCGTCAGCTATCGAATCATTCATCCAGACAGATGCTGTTGTTAACAGGGGAAACAGTGGAGGCGCACTTGTGAATACAAAAGGCGAATTAGTTGGAATAAATGCTGCCATTGCTTCTAATACCGGGTCTTATGCAGGATATTCATTTGCTATTCCGGTTAATATTGTTAAGAAAGTAATGGATGACTTTTTAAATTTTGGAGAGATACAAAGGGCTTACCTTGGCATTTCTTTCAGAGAAATTGACAGTCGGTTTGCAGATGAAAAAGGCTTAACTGAAGTCAGAGGAGTTTACGTTATTGATGTCATTAATAATGGCGCTGCCTCGGATGCAGGCATTAACAAAGGGGATGTTATTGTCAGGGTAAATAATACAGATATTAATTCCAATTCAGCATTTCTGGAAATAATAGGTACGAGGCGACCAGGCGATAGAATAAAAATCTATGCTTATAGAGATAATAAACTTAAAGAATTTGATGTAATCCTTAAATAGAAGGTATTTATTCAAATGGACAGCGGGCATACTATGGATTAGGCTTATAAAAGCAGCTTTTAAAAACATTTCCACTTCATAATACAATAAACAACAGATTGTTATTGTTTATTAAATAAATAAACTTTATAACTTATATAAAATATTTTGGTGGATACAAAAAAATTTTGTATCTTTGTGTGCTTTTTTCTTTACTAATTACATTATTGTTAATCAGGGCATTAAATAAATGAAACTATTAAAATGAGACAATTAAAAATTACAAAATCGATCACAAACCGTGAAACAGCATCTCTTGATAAATACCTTCAGGATATTGGTAAAGAAGAACTGATTACTGCGGATATGGAAGTTCATTTAGCGCAAAAGGTCCATCAGGGAGATCACATAGCGCTTGAGAAGCTTGTTAAAGCTAACCTACGTTTTGTTGTATCGGTTGCTAAGCAGTATCAAAATCAGGGATTAAGTTTACCCGATTTGATTAATGAAGGTAACCTGGGATTAATTAAAGCTGCATCGAGATTTGATGAAACCAGGGGATTCAAATTTATCTCTTATGCTGTATGGTGGATTAGGCAGTCTATTTTACAGGCTTTGGCTGAACAATCGAGGATTATCAGGTTACCACTGAATCAGGTTGGTTCATTAAACAAAATTAAAAAGGCTACTTCAAGATTAGAACAAGTATTTGAAAGGTCTCCTTCGGCAGAAGAAATTGCAGAAAAGCTTGAAATGCCTGATTATAAAATTAATGCTGCAAAAAAAATTACTACAAGGTACATTTCAATGGATGCACCGTTAACTAAGGATGACGAAACCAAATTTCTTGATGTATTTGTGTCTGATGATTCTCCGCATACAGATGATATTTTAATGAGAGAATCTCTTGCAAGAGAAATTCAAAGATCTCTCACCACACTTACTAAAAAGGAAAGAGATGTTGTTAATCTGTACTATGGTATTGGAATGCCGCATGGGTTGACACTCGAAGAAATCGGAGCAAAATTTGACCTGACAAGAGAACGCGTCAGGCAGATCAAAGAAAAGGCTATTAGGAGGTTAAAACACACATCAAGAAGTAAGCTTCTGAAGGCTTACCTATGTCAATAAAAACAATTTAAAATTTTAAAGGGATTATTACTTTTTTTGTAATAATCCCTTTTTTTTTTAATTTTGACAACAAAATAAAAATAAGTAATTAACCAAAGTATAAAAACAAAAAAAATGGAAAATAAAAATTTTAATTCAAAAGAATCGGCAGCCTATGAAGATTCTATGAATAAATGGTTCGACGATGAAAAAGCTGGCTTTGAGTTTATTGATGTTCTTGGAAAACTATTCTATGATAAATCCATAGAGCTTATATTTTTCCGCACACAACTCATTGACAGGAGTGCAAGTGTAATTCTTTTCAAGCATTCTTATGCTCAAACGATAATTGGGAAAAAATTAAAAATCCAGGATTCTTTGATGTTGGCAAGAGTGATCTCCGAACTTGATCTTCCTCATACCAAATTAGACATAGGCAGACTCAATCAGGAATGGACAGAAGAAAAAGAAAAATACAACAACGATCCAAAAGCTTTTACTACTGATAAATTAAAACATATTATCGGAAAACCCCCGAAATATGACGAACCTGTTGATGTTGTCTTGTTTGGATTTGGAAGGATTGGAAGGTTATTGCTTCGTGAGTTTATTATCCAGGGAAATGGAACTCAATTGCGCCCCAGAGCCGTGGTTACGAGGAGAGTTACACCTGAAGATATAGCAAAACGTGCATCATTAATACGCCACGATTCTGTTCATGGTCCTTTCAGGGGAAATGTAATCGAAGATCCGGAAAACGAATCCATCTATATGAACGGTCATATAATAAAAATGATTGAAGGTTCAAACCCAGAGGATATTGATTACGAAGCGTATGGAATTCATAACGCATTACTAATTGATAATACAGGCGTTTGGCGCGACAGGGAAGGTTTGGGCAGGCATCTGAAAGCTAAAGGTATTAGTAAGGTTTTATTTACGGCTCCTGCAAAAGGCGATATACCGAATATAGTATATGGTGTTAATCATAAGAATTTTGCCCCCGATTCCGATAATATTTTTTCTGCAGCCTCATGTACAACCAATGCAATAGTACCGGCTCTCAGTGTAATAGAAAACAAACTGGGAATAGAAAAAGGACATTTGGAAACCATACATGCCTATACAAACGATCAGAATTTATTGGATAATTATCATAAAAAGCCAAGAAGAGGACGTGCAGCTGCGTTAAATATGGTAATTACTTCCACCGGCGCCGGAGCTGCTGCTGCAAAAGCAATTCCGAGTTTGAAAGGGAAACTGACGGCTAATGCTGTTAGAGTACCAACTGCAAATGTTTCCCTTGCGATTTTGTCATTAACTGTTAAAAAATCTACAACAAAGGAAGAAGTTGTCGAGATGTTGCGTAATGAAGCATTAAGAGGTCAGTTAGTTGAGCAAATCAGATTTTCTGCATCCAATGAATTGGTTTCTTCTGACTTTATTGGCGACCCTATAGCGGGTATTTTCGACAGCCCTTCAACACAGGTTTCTGCCGATGGTAAAAATATCATCATTTATTTGTGGTATGATAATGAATTCGGATATACCATGCAGGCGATCAGGCTTGCAAGATATTTTGCCAAAGTTAACAGATATACTTACTATTAAAAATGGCTCGCACTAAATATATTTTCGTTCTTGGAGGAGTTGCTTCATCCCTTGGAAAAGGTATTATCTCTGCATCTCTTGCTAAACTCTTACAATCAAGGGGTTTTTCCGTTGCAATTCAAAAACTCGATCCTTATATCAATGTTGATCCGGGAACATTAAACCCTTATGAACATGGTGAATGTTATGTTACAGAAGACGGAGCCGAAACCGACCTGGATTTGGGACATTATGAAAGATTTTCGAATGTACCTACATCACAGGCAAATAATGTTACAACAGGAAGTATTTACAAAACAGTGATTGAGAAAGAAAGAAGAGGCGATTATTTAGGGCATACCGTACAGGTAATCCCTCATATAACCGATGAAATCAAGCGGAGGATTAAACTTTTGGGAAATACGGGTAAATATGATTTTGTGATTACCGAGATTGGAGGAACTGTCGGTGATATTGAGTCATTACCCTATATTGAGACTGTTCGTCAGATGAGATGGGAAATGGGCAGGGATTGTGCGGTTATTCACCTCACCCTGGTCCCTTATTTGTCAGCGGCAGGTGAGTTGAAAACAAAACCAACCCAACATTCAGTCAAAACACTTCTGGAATCAGGAGTGCAACCTGATATAATCGTTTGCAGAACAGAGAGACATTTAAATGAAAACCTGAGAAATAAAATCGCTCTATTCTGCAATGTTGAGCCATCATCGGTAATTGAATCAATAGATGCAAAAACTATTTATGAAGTGCCGATTCTTATGCGTGATGAGAATTTAGACACAGAGATTCTCAGAAAAACGATGATGCCTTTAGATAGCCAGCCTGATTTGAAAAAATGGGAAGAATTCCTTTATAAATTGGATAATCCTGCTACTGAAGTTAATATCGGTTTGATAGGGAAATACATTGAACTAAAGGATGCATACAAATCGATAAACGAATCATTTATTCATGCCAGTGCAGCTAACGAATGTAAGGTGAATCTGAAATTGATACATTCGGAAGATATTAAGGAATCGAATGTTGCAGAATTGTTGGGAAACATGAATGGAATTCTTGTTGCACCGGGATTTGGTGAGAGAGGAATAGAAGGGAAAATAACTGCTGTTAAATACGTTAGGGAAAACGGGATACCTTTCCTGGGAATTTGCCTCGGAATGCAATGCGCTGTTGTGGAATTCGCAAGAAATATATTAGGGTACAAAAGTGCACATTCAACTGAAATGAACCCTGATACTAAGTACCCTGTTATAGATTTGATGGAAGAGCAGAAAAAAATAAAAGGTTTGGGAGGAACAATGAGACTTGGCACTTATCCTTGTAAAATAAAAAAAGGAACAAAATTGTATGATATTTATCAAACCCTTACTATTTCCGAGCGTCACCGGCACAGGTATGAGTTCAATAATGAATATATCGAAGAGTATGAAAAAGCAGGAATGTTGATGTCAGGTATTAACCCGAAGGATAACCTGGTAGAAATTACAGAACTAAAAAATCATCCCTGGTTTATTGGTGTACAGTTTCATCCCGAATATAAAAGCACAGTTGCTAAACCTCATCCGCTTTTTGTCAGTTTTGTGGAGGCTGCATACGAAAATAACAAAAACAGGTAATGTTATGAAGAAGCTAATTGTATTAATATCAATTGTTGTTTTGTTTATCAGTGCATGTGAAAACTCTGATGATATTGTAAAAATCATAGAAAACACTCCGTTAACTGAAGCAGAAGTAGCAGAAGGACTTAAAGAGGCTTTAAAAGTTGGCACTGACACCGCTGTTTCTATCGTTTCACAAGTAAACGGGTATTATATGGATGAATTAATAAAAATTTATATGCCACCCGAAGCCGATATCATTGTTGAAAATGCTGATAATCCTTTATTGACTACTTTAGGGGTTGATGATTTTATCCAGGATATGGTCATGAAATTGAACCGTGCTGCCGAAGATGCTGCAACAGAAGCAATCCCGATTTTTATTGATGCAATAACAGAGATGACTATTCAGGATGCTTTCAATATTTTGAATGGTTCTGATACTGCCGCCACCCATTACCTTCGTGAAAAAACTTATATAAACCTGCAGGAAGCTTTCCAACCGAAGATTGCCACTTCATTGAATAAACCACTTGTTGCCGGTATTTCTGCAACGGATACCTGGGATACATTTACTTCTTTATATAATGATATTGCCAACTCCCTGGCAGGTCAACTTGCCGGTTTAACACCTGTTACTGTTGAACTGGATGAATACGTTACTATAAAAGCATTAAATGGATTATTTATAAAAGTTGCTGACGAAGAAAAAGATATCCGTACCGATCCGCTGGCTCGTGTAACGGATATTTTGAAAAGAGTGTTTGGGAATAATTGATCGCCTTCTTTTCTTATCGGAACTAATAAATATTGAATATAAAATTTATTTAATTTTGCCCTTCAAATTTTCCGGATATGTTCACACTTTTTTGGAAAGAAGTAAACAGTTTTCTTAATTCGCTGATTGGATATATTGTTATTGCTGTATTCCTTTTGGTAAACGGTTTGTTTTTATGGGTTTTTCCGTTAGAATCAAATATCCTCGATTTTGGTTATGCTAATCTCGATGGATTGTTCCTGTTAGCCCCCTTTGTATTTCTATTTCTTATTCCTGCCATTACTATGCGTTTTTTTTCCGAAGAAAAGAAAAGCGGCACGATTGAATTATTAATGACCAAACCTTTAACCGATATGCAGGTTATTCTTGCAAAATATTTCGCCGGACTAACGCTTGTTGTTTTTTCTCTCCTGCCTACATTAGTTTATTTCTTTTCTGTTTACCAGTTAGGATTTCCAAAAGGCAACCTTGATATCGGCGGCATGTGGGGTTCGTATATTGGCTTGCTTTTTTTAGGAGCCTCCTTTGTTGCAATTGGTTTATTTGCCTCCTCAATTACCGATAATCAAATTGTTTCGTTTATTGTAGCTGTTTTACTTTCCGGATTTATTTATATTGGGTTCGAGTTCATTTACAGCCTCGACCTTTTCGGTAATTTTGATTTGTTTATTAAAACACTTGGAATCAATTCTCATTATTCTGCTATGAGCAGAGGTGTGATAGATACCAGGGATCTTTTATACTTTTTAAGCATTATTGCTTTTTTTATTTTGCTAACTAAAATAGCGCTTGAATCCAGAAAATGGTGAAGAAGATTGACT
>JAIORT010000700.1 GCA_021107975.1 Bacteroidales bacterium
TGGGCAAAGTCAAAGTTAATGTACAAGCAACCGCCAAAACTCTTCCATCCCGATAACAATCGGAATTCAGACTATGGAAGGTTTAAATCTCTTAAATATTGGGATTGGATAATTGGAATTTTAAACTTTAAACGTATATCTTACAATTTACATCTCGTTTTTTTGCCCGAAGCATTAAAAGTCAGTTTTGTATCGAATACTACTTTTTGAGGAATTTTATGTTGCGCCAGGTGCTGAGCACAATGATTTTTGATAAGGTCTTCAGTGAAGCTATCTTTGTCTGCATCATTAATAAAAATAGTAGCTTTAATAGCTTCTCCTAAAATTTCATCGGTTTCGGCTTCAATAGTACAATCGACAACGCCGGGATATGTAACAATAACTTCTTCAATCTCTTTCGGACTGATCCTTATTCCGCGAACTTTAATAATTTCTTTTTTCCTGCTTTGGATATAAATATAACCGTCTTCATCCACAGTTGCCATATCACCGGTGTGTAGCCATCCATCACGTAAAACCTGTTTTGTAGATTCCATGTCTTTATAATAACCCGGCATTATATTATCACCTTTTGCAATAATTTCACCCGTTTCGCCCGGTTTTACAGGAATTACTTTTTCATCAACTACCTTCAGGGTAACTCCGGGAATTCCTTTGCCCATTGACCCGATTTTATCTCTTAATATGGAAGGAGGCAGATAAGAGAGCCGCGCCGTGGCTTCTGTTTGACCATACATTACATAAAAATCAATCTCGGGAAATGCATCGATAAATTCTTTAATAAAAGCTGTATGAAGTTTGCCACCGGCTTGAGTTACATATTTCAATGACGGAAATTCAGTATTTTTAAAATCTTTTGATTTTCTTAACAGGATTTGAAAGTGACTTGGAACTCCTGCGAAACCTGTACATTTATATTTATTCAAATCGTTAATAACAGAACCGAGAAAAATGAATGAATTGTTTAAAACCACAGACCCACCAACTTTTAAATGAGTATGCAAAAGAGAAAGACCGTAGCAGTAATAAAAGGGCATTACAACT
Organism: Bacteroidales bacterium; assembly: GCA_021107975.1. Taxonomy (GTDB): domain Bacteria; phylum Bacteroidota; class Bacteroidia; order Bacteroidales; family JAADJA01; genus JAADJA01. The sequence goes on from JAIORT010000700.1 coordinate 1,045, forward strand.
TCAATGGTATCGAATGAGGTAAGTTTTAAATATTTAATTATGGAATCAGTGTTGGCAATGATGTTTTTATGTGTTATCATCGCTCCTTTTTGCTCACCCATTGAGCCGGAAGTGAAAATAATTTCAGCCAGCCTTGTATCGTCAAATGAATTTGTTTCACCCGCATCCGTAATCTTTTTGCCCGATTCAATCCATTCGTTTAATTGTTCGTCTCCAATAATTTTTAGCTGATATTCCGAATATTTCTGTTTGAATTTTTTACTAATGAAAACAATACCGGATTCTGTCCTGTTTAATATATTTTCAAAATTCTCTTTTTCAATATTAGGATTGAGAGGCACGCAAATATTCCCCGATTTTATTATGGCAAGGTAAGCAGTGATGAAAAAAACGGAATTTTCACTCAGAATTAAAATATTTTTGTTCTCGCCAAAATTATTATTAATCTCTTTGGAAAGATTAACGCAATTTTCATATAGTTGTTTATACGAAATCTGCTCACGCGGGCCTAATACAACATCTTTTGATAAATCCTTAGTGTCCCGGAAAAAATAATTAAATACATTCATATTATTAAATCATAATAGTTAGTAAACTGACACTTGACGATCCTGAGTGTTCGGGATGCGATTCAGTATAAATTAATTACTTCGATTAAAAATATTTAATCGGAGCCATTCTTAAATATTCTGTTGTACTTTGTTTTCTTTTAAAATTTGAAAAGATTTTTTCCACTTCTTCAACTGACTTTCCAACCACATCCGTTACTTCTTTCAAGTCATATTTATTCTCATACGCATACCATAACAAATCCATTTGTTTAAAAGGAAGCTGAAAGAAGAATTCTTCTTGTGTTTGTTCGGCAGAATAGGTATCTGTTGTAGGTGTTCGATCAATAATTTCCCGAGGAATATTCAAATAATCAGCAAGTTGATACACCTGGGTTTTATATAAGTGTGCAATTGGCATTACATCAGCTCCTCCGTCGCCATATTTAACAAAAAAACCTTGATTTTCCTCATGTTTGTTTGGAGTTCCCACTACAGCATAATGCAGTCTTTCTGCATGATAATATAAAATAGACATTCTGCTTCTTTGTTTAAAGTCTGAAGCAGCCATAATTATTCTGAATTCATTTGCCGGGAGTCTTTCAGTTTTTTCGTTTCCCGGTTGGTCAATAATAGTGATATAGAATAATGGAGGAAGATTGCTATATAAACCCGATTCTTTAATTCCAATTTTCATTTTATGGATAGAAGGATCAAATTCCGGGAAAACTCTTTTCGTTGCTTCATCTCTTCTCTCATAACACCTGAATCCTTCTAAAGCAGATGAAATATTTTCAACTATTGTTTTTACTCCAAAAACCTTGGCTAATTTATCTGCTAATTCCAGACTATCAGGACTCGAATCTTTCTCAGGCATCATTATGCCAAAAACTTTTTCCGGCCCCAATGCTTTAACAGCAAGAGCAAGGCAAACCGAAGAGTCAATACCGCCGCTAATGCCAATAACCGCTCCTTTTCTTTTGCACTTTAAATAAATATCCTCTTTCAGTTTTTGTGCTAACTGATTTACAGTTGACTCAATATCTTCAATCTTAAGAATATCTTTTGAGAAATGTTTCATAGTTGGTATATGTTTAATAATTCATAAAACGCAAATATAAGATTACTTTTTATTAATCTGAATGTTATTACAAATAAAAAAACAATACTTATTAAAATATTTCATTCGATTCTTTCGTTAGATTGTTTGTAAAATATTTATAGATTTATTTAATTGCGTATGAAAAGTTCTTTTACCCTTAATGATTTAATTCTCTTTGCTTACAATGAAACAAAAGAACCTGAAAAACGGAAATTGTTTAAAACAATGCAAACTAACCAACGATTGAAGGATGAATTCAAAAGTATAATCGGTATTAAGTATTGCGTTGATAGTTCTTTAATTTCACCAAATAAGAGAATTTTAAGTAACATAATGAGTTACTCAAGAGCGCTTTCTATTTTCAAAACAAGGAGGACAGGTAATTTCAGCCTCCTGATGAATTAAAAAAGCAACATTTAAAATGTAAAGCCTCGAATCCGGGAGTTCCGGAACGGGGCTTTTTTATTGGCTATTTATTATAAACATATAAAATGGCATAAAATTGAGAAAGGAAGAAAGGTTTAAAAAAATTATTGAGTACTTTGAAACTCATCAGCCGGTTGCTGAAACGGAGTTAAAATTCAAAACGCCTTATGAATTAATTGTAGCTACTATTTTATCGGCTCAATGTACCGATGTCAGGGTAAATAAAATTACTCCTGTGTTTTTAAAGTCTTTTCCTGAGGAGAAAGCCCTTGCCGATGCTAAGGCTGAAGATGTTTACGAAATCATTAAAAGCTGTTCCTACCCTAATAATAAAACAAAGAACCTTATCGGTATGGCAAAGGTGCTTATTGAAAAATTCAATTGTATAGTTCCATCCGATATTAATGAATTACAGAAATTACCGGGTGTTGGCAGAAAAACAGCAAATGTAATCGCTTCGGTTGTTTTTAATAAACCTGTGCTTGCCGTAGATACTCATGTTTTCAGGGTTTCAGCAAGAATTGGCTTGACCATTAATTCCAAAACGCCATTGGAAACAGAGAAACAATTAGTAAAGTATATTCCTGAGGAAAAAATTCCCATAGCACACCATTGGCTGTTATTGCACGGAAGGTATGTATGCCGGGCGCGCAAACCAAAATGTGATGAGTGCGGATTAAAAGAGTTTTGTATGTATTATGCTGAGAAAAATTGAATACCGAATGTGTGTAAGAAATTTCTTTTGTTAATAATTATTTATTCCTCCTAAATACGGCAAGGTAAAAATTAAGTACTTTTGCGTAAACATCAAAACCTGAATTAAAAGAATATAATTTATAGTTTAATAAAGATTTTATTATGGCAAAAGAAAACCAGGATTTAAACAAAGAAAAACTCAAGGCATTACAGCTTACCCTTGACAAGATTGAACGCTCGTATGGTAAGGGTACTATTATGAAATTAGGAGATTCTCCTATTGAAAGCATTCCTGTTATTTCCACCGGCTCTATTGGATTGGATGCGGCTTTAGGAGTTGGGGGACTGCCAAAGGGAAGGGTCGTTGAAATATATGGACCGGAGGCATCAGGAAAAACCTCCTTAGCCATTCATGCTATTGCTGAAGCACAAAAAGCGGGTGGGATAGCTGCTTTTATCGATGCAGAGCACGCTTTTGACCGTTTTTATGCGCAAAATCTGGGAGTGGATACAGAGAACCTTTTAGTTTCCCAGCCCGACAATGGAGAGCAGGCACTTGAAATTACCGAGAACCTGATAAGGTCGGGAGCAATAGACATTATTGTAATAGATTCTGTTGCTGCTCTTACACCAAGAAGCGAAATAGAAGGTGAAATGGGGGATTCTAAAATGGGACTTCAGGCACGACTGATGTCACAGGCATTAAGAAAGCTAACTGCCACAATAAGTAAAAGCGGAACCTGCTGCGTTTTTATTAATCAGCTCAGAGAGAAAATAGGAGTAATGTTTGGTAATCCGGAAACAACAACAGGTGGCAATGCTTTGAAGTTTTATGCTACTGTTCGGTTAGACATCAGAAGGATTGGACAGATAAAAGACGGTGAAAAAGTAATTGGCAACCGAGCCAGAGTTAAAGTTGTGAAAAATAAAGTTGCACCACCTTTCCAAACTGCCGAATTTGATATTATTTACGGTAAGGGTTTATCAAAAATGGGTGAAATAATTGATATGGGAGTAGATTTGGGATTACTGAAAAAAAGCGGCTCATGGTATAGCTATGGGGATACAAAGTTAGGACAGGGACGTGATGCAGTTAAAAATCTGTTGGCTGATAATCCTGAACTTGCCGAAGAGCTTGAAGGGTTGGTCAGAGAAAAAATTGCTAAAACATAAATTTAGAGTTCATAAGAATTAAATAATATTCTGGAAATAGCGTTCATGCAATATGAACGTTATTTCTTTTTATAAATCAATATCAGATGAAAAAAACCGGTATTAAGTTTTTGATGATTTTAATTCTTTTAGTAGCTATTATAAGTTGTGGAGATAATAAGCAAACTAAAGATAAACAGGAAGTAAATGATACTGCCTTAGCCAGACTTGATGAACTGAATAGTAATATCAGTAATGATCCTGAAAATAGTAATTTGTATCATGCCCGGGCAAAATTTTATACTGAAAATGAGGAATATAATGAGGCTTTGAAGGATATAGGCAAAGCATTGGCGATTGATTCAACATATTCAGACTATTATGTAACATTATCTGATATTTATCTCGGTATGGGCAAGTTGCAAATTACTGTTGAGGCGCTCGATAAAGCCATTGAACTGGATTCGAAAAATGTAAATGCTTTATTAAAATTAGCTGAGATCAGTATTATTTTCAGGGACTATGACAAGGCGTTGAATTACATTGACAAAGCATTAAAAACAGATGAGCTTGAAGCTAAAGGATATTTCCTGCGCGGAGTTATTATGCTTGAAAACGGGGATACCATCCGGGGAATCAGGAATTTTCAAAAAGCAATTGATGTTGATCAGGAATATTTTGATTCACATTTGCAGCTTGGAATGCTATATGCCGACAAGAAAAATAAACTTGCCATAGATTATTTCAATAATGCCTTAAATATTGAACCATCCAATACGGAAGTGAGTTATTTACTCGCTATGTTTTACCAGGAAACCGGAGAATATGATAAAGCCATCCAAATATACAATGCAATTTTGGACAATAATCCGGAGTTTTATTTTGCATTATATAACATCGGTTATATTAATCTGGTATATCTAAAGGAATTTGAACAAGCCATTGAATATTTTACAAAAGTAATTGATATCAACTCTAAATATGCCGATGCATATTACAATAGGGGGTTTGCTTATGAGCTGTTGGGAGAGGTGCAGAATTCGAAAAGTGATTACAAAAAAACGCTTGAGATAACTCCTAATTATGAGAAAGCCATTGATGGTTTGAACCGAATTGATGAATTTATCAACAGCCGGTAATAATAAAATATTGAGTTCTGATTTTATATCACTAATCACTCACTTTCTCTCTTAATGCAAAAATTTCATCCCGAAACCTTGCCGCCTCAATAAAGTCAAGCTCTTTAACAGCCGCTTTCATTTGCCGTTCTAATTTAGCTATGGCTTTCTTAATTTGTTCTTTACTCATATATTGAACCAAAGGATCGGCGGCAATGTCAATTCCTTCTTTTTCGATGTAGGCTTTAGGTTCGGCAGCTTTTGCGTCGGCAACGGCAGTCTGTCCTAAAATGGCTTTGGTTGATTTGACGATAGGAGTAGGAGTAATTCCGTGTTCTTCATTGTATTTTAATTGCTTTTCTCTTCTGCGGTTGGTTTCGGTTATTGTCTTCTGCATGGAGTCGGTTATCTTATCAGCATAAAATATCACCCTTGCATTAAGGTTTCTTGCAGCCCGACCAGACGTTTGAGTAAGTGATTTCTCAGAACGGAGAAATCCTTCTTTATCTGCATCCAGAATAGCAACAAGTGAAACTTCCGGCAGGTCGAGACCTTCACGTAAAAGATTTACGCCCACAAGCACATCAAAATCGCCTAACCGCAATCCCCGCAATATTTCCACCCTGTCTAAAGTTTCCACCTCAGAATGGATGTACCGTGTTTTGATGTCAAGTTTTATAAGGTACTTGGTCAGTTCTTCTGCCATTCGTTTTGTAAGCGTGGTAATTAGTGTTCTTTCATTGGAACTTATCCGTTTGTCTATTTCATCCAAAAGATCATCAATCTGGTTCAGACTGGGTCTGACTTCAATAACCGGGTCGAGTAAGCCTGTGGGTCTTATCAACTGTTCCACAACTACTCCTTCCGACTTCTGTAATTCATATTCTGCCGGTGTTGCGCTCACATAGATCATTTGGTTTGTGAGGACTTCAAATTCCGGAAATTTCAAAGGACGGTTATCCATAGCAGCAGGAAGACGGAATCCGTACTCCACAAGCGTTTGCTTTCTGGACCGGTCACCGCCAAACATTGCCCTGATCTGTGGAATAGTAACATGACTTTCATCCACTACCAAAAGAAAATCATCAGGAAAATAATCTATCAGGCAGAAGGGACGGGATCCGGGTTTCCTGCCATCAAAATATCTTGAATAATTTTCAATTCCCGAACAATAGCCTAATTCACGCATCATCTCAATATCATAAGTAACCCTGTCTTCCAGCCGTTTCGCTTCCAGGTGTTTTTCCGATTCTTTAAAATACTGCACCTGCTTAATCATATCCTGATGAATATCATTTAATGATTGCTTCATTTTTTCCTGTGACATAATAAAAATACTTGCAGGATAAATCTTCAGGCTTGTGTATTTTTCAATGTTAAAACCACTGATTGGATCAAACGATTCAATCGACTCAATTTCGTCTCCCCAAAACATAATCCTGAAAGCGACGTCGGCATAAGCGGGAAAAACATCTACAGTATCGCCTTTTACTCTGAAATTACCATGAGTAAACTCTATTTCATTTCTTGAATACAGACCACTCACCAATGCCTGGAGAAATTTATTTCTTGTAATAACATCTCCAACCTTAACATGAATAACATTGTTAGTAAAATCATCGGGATTACCAATTCCATAAATACAGGAAACCGAAGAAACCACTATTACATCCCGTCTGTCGGATAACAAAGCCGAAGTAGCGCTTAATCTGAGCTTTTCAATTTCATCGTTAATAGAAAGATCTTTTTCGATGTAGGTATTTGTAACAGGAAGATATGCTTCAGGCTGATAATAATCGTAATATGAAACAAAATATTCAACCCTGTTTTGTGGAAAGAACTGTTTAAATTCACCATA
>JAIORT010000924.1 GCA_021107975.1 Bacteroidales bacterium
GTGTGGAACTTTTACAACAGCAAAAAGTTCGGGCGGTATGTATATTTATGGAGAAGAGCCTCCTCTGGCGCCTCCTACAAATCTCCAGGGAACTTCAAGTGGTTACGTTGTAAATTTAACATGGGATCCTCCTGGAGGTTCTGGAACAACAGAAGAACTTATTTATGACAATAATGTGAATACCGGTGCATACAGTTATAATGGATATACGATGTCAACCCACATGTCTCCGGCTGATCCTTGTCAGGTTCTTACACTTAAATATTATACAACAATTCAAGCAGGAGATAATACGTTTAATGCCACAGTATTTGACTGGGATGGCTCACAACCGGGAACTACCATTATTTACGAAGAAACAGTAACAGCTGTTGATGAAGACTGGATGTTAGTTGATGTATCAGCCCAAAATATTAATTTTACCGGCGATTTTGTTGTTGGATTTGGGTCTATTAATGCTACAACATTCATTGGATATGATGGTGATTTAAACAACGGAAGATCATGGGATTTCAACAATGGGACATCAACATGGGCTGCATGGAACGAAGCATACCTTATTCGCGCAATAGTTCTTTATCCTGATGGGTCGGTTGCAGAAATTGGTGCATTTCCAACTATTGGAGAGATAAAATTTACATCAGGTAATTTATCAACACATCCGACAGACTACACCGGAGTTACAACAGTTAAACCTATTGATAAAATCGTTTCATCCACAAAAGATTTACTTGGTTACAACGTTTACCGCGATGGTGTTATAATTAATTCAAGCTTGGTATTAACTGAAGAATATGAGGATATTGTTACCGCATCAGGCCTTTATGAATATTATGTTACCGCAGTTTATGATGAAGGCGAATCAGGTCCATCAAATATTATTACTCTTGATGTAATTACTGCTATTAATGAAGTTTCCGGAAATACAATTCAAATTTATCCAAATCCGGTCATAGATTACATCAATGTTAAATCCTCTAACAAAATAATTTCGGTTGAACTAATGAATCTTATGGGTCAGCGTATTATAACACAGAAGGTGAATGAATTAACCCATCAGATCAACCTTACAGATTTGCAAAGCGGAATATACATTGTTAAAGTAGAACTGGAAAATAGTACTGTAACCCGTCGGATTGCAGTTAATTAATTATACTAATTCCGAATAAAAAAAAGGAGGGCTGATAAGTCCTCCTTTTTTTGTTTTATCTTTGTTGATATTCAATCTGTCGAATATTTTCAAAGAGTATTAGAAATGAATATTTTCGAAATCTATGTCGGTGGAGAATTCTGTAAGTCCGTAAGAATTCTGGAGGTTTTTAATCCTTTTAATAAAAAAATAATTGCTCAAACTTACCTTGGCGGGCAAACAGACCTGGAACAAGCCATTGAAAAAGCTCTGTTAGTTGAGGAACAACTCAAATCCCTTCCATCATATATTAAGTATGAAGCATTAATGCAAATTGCCTGTTCAATAAAAAAAAACAGGAAAGAATTTGCCGAACTGCTTTGCCTTGAATCTGCCAAACCGATTAAATATGCCCTCGGAGAGATAGACAGGGCAATACAGACTTTCATCATAGCTGCCGAAGAATCAAAGCGCCTGCCAAGGGAATATATTGATCTGGAATGGACTCCTGCAGGAACTCATAAGGAAGGTTTAATTAAATATTTCCCTGTTGGTTTAATAGCCGGAATAGCACCTTTTAATTTTCCGCTTAACCTTGCCGTACATAAAATTGCGCCTGCAATAGCTTCAGGATGCCCTATCATATTAAAGCCTTCAACCTCAACGCCTCTTTCTACACTGAATCTGGCACGGATAATTGATAAAACCAATTTGCCAAAAGGTGCGGTATCTGTTTTACCAATGGACAGGAAAACGGGAAATCAGTTGGTAACAGATGAACGTTTTAAATTACTCACGTTTACAGGCTCACCTGAAGTTGGCTGGAAAATGAAAAAAGACGCAGGCAAGAAAAAAGTAGTTCTTGAACTTGGTGGCAATGCCGGAGTGATAATTACAGGCAGCGCTGATTTGGATGTTGCTGTAAAAAAATGTATCATAGGAGGTTTTGCTTATTCAGGTCAGGTATGTATTCATGCACAGCGTATCTTTGTTAACGAGAAAATTTTTAAGGAATTTGCGGAGAGATTTATTAAAGAGATAAAAAAACTCAAAGCCGGAGACCCAATGAATATTGATACTGATATTTCAACAATGATAGACGAAGCAAATGCAATCAGGGTTGAAGACTGGGTAAATGAAGCTGTGAATAATGGCGCAAAAATTCTGACCGGAGGCAAACGGGAAGGAGCATATTACCCGCCAACCGTATTGTCAGGAACAAATAAGGAGATGAAAGTGCGCGCTTTGGAGGTATTCGGTCCGGTTGTTACTTTAGAACCATATAAGCATTTTGAGGCGGCTGTTAACTATGTAAACGAAGGGAGATTTGGTTTGCAAGCCGGAATATTTACCGATAACTTAGATGAAATAAATTTTGCTTTTTCTAATTTGGATGTTGGCGGAGTTATTATAAATGATGTACCGACTTTCAGGGTTGACAATATGCCTTATGGCGGAATTAAAGATTCGGGATTAGGTCGTGAAGGTGTTAAATATGCTATTTTTGACATGATGGAGGCAAAGATTTTAGTAAAAAACTTTTAAAAAAAACGTTTTTAATATTTGTATTAATTCTAAAGAACAACCGAACGGATTGATATTTAATAATATAGAATTTTATTAAAAAAATATTTTTTATAAATTTTATTATTTTGTTATTTTTTAATAGAAAATATATAATTTAGTAGGTTCAAATTTTTTTAAGATTATAGAGGGTTTTAGTAAATAATTATCGCAATTCCATTAGAAAATAAATTATAGTCAATTAAATGTTTTATTAATCTAAAAATTTTATGCTTATGAGAAAACTAACTCAAACATGTGTGATTTTAATAGCAGTGCTGTTTTCAGCATCTCTGGCTTTAGCTCAGAGTGAATCAGCACCACAGCCGAGAGAAAAAGATCCTGCTCAGCTGGAACAAATCACAAATTTTACAGAAAAAGCACCTGCAGTAATGGATAATTCCATGCAGGTAGTTCACAAAAAGGAAAAGATTTATGTATCTGAAAAGGATCCGAATGCTAAGTCTGATCCTATTCCATCAGAAGCCTTGTTTGATCTCCAATTTGAGTGGCCTGTTGGCGTAGGCGGCGGTGAAGCCGGTATCGAATGTGATGGTATTAATATCTATACCACCAAGTGGAACGGTGCAGAATTTTACAGGTACCAACTCGACGGAACCTATATTGAGTCATTCGCAATAAGCGGTGCTTCCAATGTAAGAGACCTTGCATATAACGGTACTTATTTCTATGGCGGTGCAGCCTCTACTACTGTGTTCGAGATGGACTTTGCCGGTCAGGCACTGATAAGTACGTTTACAGCACCAACTGATGTAAGGGCAATAGGCTATAATGAAACCGATGATGTATTCTATGCCAATAACTGGGGAAGCGACATTACCGTATTTGATCCAACAGGTGGTTTTGTCAGCAGTTGGTCGGTAGGTCCTGTTGGCGACAGCTATTATGGTTTTGCGTATGATAATTATAGTACTGGTGCTCCATATCTTTGGGGATATGCACAAGTAGGTGCAAATTTGAGTGAATTAATCCAGATGGAATTACCTTCGGGTACTGAAACCGGATTGACATTTGATGTAGGTAGTGTACTATCATCAGTTGATATGGCTGGTGGTTTGGCTATTGACGACAACCTCGTATCAGGTTATTGGACATTATTAGGCACATGCCAGAATGTAAATATCTGGGGGCTTGAATTATGTCCCTCAGGTCCTCCGCCAACTAATGATGTTGGAGTTACAAGTATAATTTCACCGGTTACAGGCCCTGACCTCGGAATGGAAGACGTTACTATAAATATTCACAATTACGGGACCGCAGCACAATCCAATTTTGATGTATATTATACTATTGACGCCGGCGGACAGGTAACAGAAACTATTTCGGCAACTATAAACGGAGGCGACTCTTACGAATATACCTTTACGCAGCAGGCTGACCTTAGCGCCTATGGCACTTATGTGATTGAATCTTGCACTGACTTAACAGGTGATGAAAACCCTGGTAACGATTGTCGGGATATTTCAGTTCAAAACTTTGATCCCTCTTCTCAATGCCAATTTTCAGTTGTACTATGGGATGATTTTGGCGATGGATGGAATGGCGGTACTCTTACAATTTCTGTTGATGGTACTGTTGTATTGAATAATATTACTCTTGCATCTGGTGCAGGTCCTGAAACACATTATTTTGATATAATAAACGGAACTGATATAACCTGCGTATTTACAGCTGGTGGATGGCCCTATGAATGTTCATATTATATCTATGACAATGACGGGAATGAAGTATTTTCTGATGGTGTAGGTGGAGTTGAACCTACCGGAGGAACGTTCACCGGTGTATGTATCCAGTTTATCTATGGTGACCTGGCAGGTACGGTTACAGAACTGGCAACAGGAAATCCGATAGAAGGCGCAATTGTAATGATTAATGATATGACGGATGTAACTATATCTGACGGTACTTATCTTATAGAAGATGTAATGATTGGAACATGGGATGTTTATTGTAATGCTGACGGTTACAATCCTGCCGTTGAAACCGGTGTTGAGATTCTTGAAGCACAGACTACAACTCAGGATTTTGCACTTACTTCTCCTACAATGGATATTACACCGACTTCGATTACGGTAACTCTTGATCCGTTCCAAACACAAACCGAAATCATTGATATTGCAAACAATGGTGACGGAACACTTGACTGGAGCGCTAATCTTGAAATACTGTCAAAAGATAACAGCGATGCTATGTTCGATCTTCAGTTCGAGTGGCCTGTTGGTGTAGGTGGCGGTGAAGCCGGTATCGAATGTGACGGCAGCAACATATATACCACCAAGTGGAACGGTGCAGAGTTTTACAGGTACCAACTCGATGGAACCTATATTGAGTCATTCACCGTCACTGGCGCAGCCAATGTAAGAGACCTTGCATATAACGGAACTTATTTCTATGGCGGCGCAGCTTCTACTACCGTATATGAAATGGACTTCGATGCACAGTCACTTGTCAGTTCTTTCTCTGCTCCGACTGATGTCAGGGCAATAGGCTATAATGAGGACGATAATGTATTTTATGCCAATAACTGGGGAAGCGACATTACTTGTTTTGATCCGACAGGCGCTTTGGTCAGCAGTTGGTCGGTAGGTCCTGTTGGCGACAGCTACTATGGTTTTGCTTATGATAATTACAGTAACCCGGGAACTCCATATCTCTGGGGTTATGCACAGACAGGCGCAACTCTAAACGAACTTATCCAGATGGAGCTGCCCTCAGGTACTGAAACAGGATTAACATTCGACGTGGGAAGTGTAATTACTGGAATCAGTAGTGCCGGTGGTTTGGCAATTGACGATAATCTTGTTGCCGGTTTCTGGACTTTATTGGGAACGTCACAGAATGAATGTATCTGGGGTCTCGAGCTATGTGAATCCGGTCCGGTTTGGATATCTATTGATCCAAATTCAGGAACTGTTGATCCGGGTAATATAGGACAAATGGATGTGAACTTAGATGCAACCGACCAGATTGCGGGTACAATCTTAAATGCAAATATTCACTTTAGTTCCGATCCGGATGTTGGTACTTTAACCGTACCTGTCCAGTTAATCGTAGGCAGTCAGCCGGTTGGTCATATTCAGGGTAACGTATTCCTTGATGGTATTGTACCTTACAACATCGGTAATGTAGAGGAAGTACTGGTAGAAGCCGGTCCGTACTTTGCAAATCCTGACGCAAATGGCGATTATGATATCACTGCTTATCCCGGAACCTTTGATGTTACAGCCACGCTTTATGGCTATACAACTCAGACTAATCCCGGCATAGTTGTTACCTCGGGAGGTACTGTTACAGGTGTTGACTTCACAATGCCATGTATCTATGGTATTGTTACAGGAACCGTTACCGATTTCGAAACCGGTACTCCGCTTGAAAACGCAGTTGTAACCTTGTTAGGTCCCGGTTTTGAAGATATTACCGGAACAGATGGTATTTATGAGATTTACGTGGAAGCCGGCACTTATGATGTACAGGCTGATCATGCAACTTATATGCCCGAAATTGCCACTGATGTTGTTATTGACATACAGGCAACCATTACAGTTGATTTTGCATTGACTTTCCAGTGCCAGTACTGCGATGCCAGCGGCGGTTGTGATGAGTTTATTGATGGTGTCGAAATAGGTACTATTAGCAATATGGGAACAGGTTGCGGCAATTATCAGAATTTCACAAACTTATCAACAATAGTTCTGCCAGGCACAACAGAATCACTAACTGTTCATACAGGTAATGCGTATTCATCCGATGACTATGGAGTATGGGTTGACTGGAACAAGGATTGTGTGTTTGATCCGGTTACTGAAAATGTAGTTTGTGAAATAGATAACGGACAAGATATTCATACATGGGATATTACAATTCCGGGTGATGCTGTACCAGGACCTACTACTATGAGGATTCGTCTGAAATATTCCGGTTCAGACTGTGGTGATCCTTGCGGCTCAACCACTTATGGTGAAGTTGAGGATTATACACTTAACATTGCCATACCTGCTTATGGTAATCTGGAAGGTTATGTAACAGAAGAAGGTACAGGTAACCCGATTGAAAATGCACTTATAGATGTTGGAAGTGGTATGTGGGAAACATTATCCGAGGCTGACGGTTATTACTATATCGACTCTATTGTTGTGTTAACTTGGGATGTAACCTGCACAAAAGACGGATATAATCCTGCCTCGGCAACCGTAACAATTTTGGAAAATCAAACTGTACAGGAGGATTTCGTATTATCTCAGCCTGAACTTATTGTTGATCCGCTAATTGTTAATTATACGCTTGAACCAAACGGTACAGGTGATACAACCATCAACATAAGCAATCCTGGTACCGGAACTGTTGACTGGTCAGCAGGAATTGTGGTAATAACAGATGATGGCTCCAAAGATATGTTCGATGTTCAGTTCGAATGGCCTGTTGGTGTAGGTGGCGGTGAAGCCGGTATCGAATGTGACGGCAGCAACATATATACCACCAAGTGGAACGGTGCAGAGTTTTACAGGTACCAACTCGATGGAACCTATATTGAGTCATTCACCGTCACTGGCGCAGCCAATGTAAGAGACCTTGCATATAACGGAACTTATTTCTATGGCGGCGCAGCTTCTACTACCGTATATGAAATGGACTTCGATGCACAGTCACTTGTCAGTTCTTTCTCTGCTCCGACTGATGTCAGGGCAATAGGCTATAATGAGGACGATAATGTATTTTATGCCAATAACTGGGGAAGCGACATTACTTGTTTTGATCCGACAGGCGCTTTGGTCAGCAGTTGGTCGGTAGGTCCTGTTGGCGACAGCTACTATGGTTTTGCTTATGATAATTACAGTAACCCGGGAACTCCATATCTCTGGGGTTATGCACAGACAGGCGCAACTCTAAACGAACTTATCCAGATGGAGCTGCCCTCAGGTACTGAAACAGGATTAACATTCGACGTGGGAAGTGTAATTACTGGAATCAGTAGTGCCGGTGGTTTGGCAATTGACGATAATCTTGTTGCCGGTTTCTGGACTTTATTGGGAACGTCACAGAATGAATGTATCTGGGGTCTCGAGCTATGTGAATCCGGTCCGGTTTGGCTTACTATTCTTCCGACATCAGGTACGCTTACGGGTGGCACTAATGAAGACATGACACTGTACTTTGATGCCGATGGATTGTTGCCAGGCGTTTTCGAAGCAGAGATCCATTTCTCAACAACTCCGAATGTTGG
>JAIORT010000133.1 GCA_021107975.1 Bacteroidales bacterium
AAATAAATTCCCGGCTTTAATTGATTAACATGAATCGTGAATTTTTTCTTTGTTATATACCCTTCTGCCATTACCGTACCTTCACTTGAAATCACGGAGTATGGCAAATTAATATATTGCTTTTTCACCGAAACACTTAATTCATCATTCACCGGATTGGGAAATAAATTAATTCCGGAAATCTTTTCAGAATCGCTTTTGCCTGTTGAAACCGATAAGAGTTGATCTATATCAAACGAAAGCTGATCATTCAGATAGGCAGGCAACCCATCCCTGTGAACTGTGATTTTGAAAATACTCAGTTCAGGAATAAACTGCATAAATTGAATATTGCCTGTTTGCCCGTTTGAATTATCCCGCATTATTTGCCAGTTATCTTCCGAGCCTATCTCTAATCCGTCGCCGAGTGCAAACTTGACAGCATAATACCTGTTACAGTAATGATTACTATTATTTCTTTTGATTTCAAAATTAGCCGCATAAAGATTATCACCAGGAATATCATCAGGATATGAATTACTTCTGAATGTTAATAATGGCGGCTGGGGTGCAAGTTCTGCCACAAGGGCAATAAGGCTGTCAGCACCGGCAGATGAAGGAGCTAAAGCTGTAACAATGAATCCGTCGGCAAATCCATTGGAATTAATTTCAATTGCATCTCTTACATCCTGTGTATTGTTTACTCCATCGTTATTAAAATCCAGTTTCTCAATGGATTTTCTCAAGGTCAGCCAAATCGGTTCATAAGCGAGGCCATGATTAGCCGAACCATAGAAGTCGCTCATTACATGCTGGAAAACAGCAATATTTTGGTTAAATCCGGAAAGCACACTCATTTGCCCTGCAAAACCTACCATAACCCACGGCTGTTCATCCTCTTCCGAAGGAATATGTATAGCCATCACCTGGTTATCAATAATTGTTTGGTCAGGCGTCCAGTCAATATGCCGGGAGATAACCGATTTGCCGTTCAGGTCGGTACCAATTGTTGCATCGCCCCAATTCATGAGGCTGGAGCAACCCGGTGAATCAGCGGTCAGACCAAGCAGTTTCAGAATATCGAGAAAGGCATTAAAAACCAAACCATCGATATAATCTATGTTTCCATAATTTGTTCCTGCCGAATCCATACCGGCAATTACAGCCATAGCTTCTATAATATACACAGAGTCAATTTGCAGGTCCTCGCCTTCAATAATAATTTGCCGGGCATCGTCTAAATAGGGGCCAAATAACGGTTTGATATATCCATCAACCATATCACTTATTTGTTCGCCCAATAAATAACCATAAGCAAATCCACGTTCGTAGTGAGTTCCCCACACTTTAACAACAGTCAGGTTTGCTGAGTCGGACTGAATGAAACCATTTATATTTTGAGCAATGGTAGCCGGGAAAATACAGAAAACAAAAACTATAAATAAAATATTTTTCATGTGTTTATAATTTTGTAATATTTTAATTGTTTGTATCGACACGCCGCGGCGTGTTGACACAAACTATCTTTTCAACACCAACCTCTTCGTTTTAGAGCTACCATCCTGCATTGACAGCCTGAACAAGTAAATCCCGTTCTCTACATGATTGCCATTGCTGTCTTTTCCATTCCAGGTAACGGTATAATTGCCTGTGTTTTTGTTTTCAGAAACCAATGTTCGTATTTCTTTTCCCGAAAGATCATAGATTTTCAGGCTTACTTGTCCATCTTTTGCTACATGATATTTTATTGTAGTTGTGCCTGAAAAGGGATTGGGAATGTTTTGATCAAGTTTCAATAAAGTATTTGCTTTAATTTCTTTTACGGATACAGACTCATTACCATAGGTCTTAAAAGCATAATCATAATTTTCCCATGCGGGATTTACATCGCAATAACCGGGATAGCTTGAGTTAGGATCACCCCGCCAGGCAATATAATTTTGAGGAGTATGAGCATCACTTCTGATCATGGCAATGCGAAACATAGTACCCGGTGTTAAGGGTACAGGATCATCATAAGTTAAAACAAACCAGTCATATTGAGGAAGCTCTGAAACATCAACAGTGTTTTCCGCATAAGTCGTATCACCGTTTTCATTTTGAATTTTAATAATCAGTGTGCCTGTTGCATTGTAAAGTTGTAAAAACACTTCGATTTTTGTCAGATTATCAAGCGTTGGAATAACAGTTTGCCAGCGATCATAAGTATTGGGGACTGCAAATCCATAATCATGCACTGTTTGAGATTGATCTAAAATTTCTTCATCTGTTTGTGCAGATAAAATTCCCATTAATAAAACGAGAACCGAAATTACTAATGTTTGTTTAATGTTTTTTTTCATTTTTTTGATTTTACTAACTTTAATTAATCAAATTATATATTTTCAACAAATGTACAAATATTGCATGCACATTTTGATTTAATTTATAGTTAAGTGCGGTCTAAAAAGTCGAAAAAAATAAAAATGCCACTAAAGCACCAAAGCACTAAATTGCACAAAATGATAAAAATCAATTAGTTAATTTTTAGTGGGATTTTGTGTTTTAGTGGCTTTGTGGCAAAAATTGACTTTTTAGACCGGACTCATAGTTAAATGCTCTAATAAAAAATATTACGTTTGAAATTTTAAAATTTGATTTACTACATTTGAAGACCAAAAATAAGTAAAAATTATAAATGCAATATAAGAAGTTAATCAAAATTCTCGGACCGGGCTTACTTTATGCCGGTGCTGCGGTTGGCGTTTCACACCTTGTACAATCAACCAGGGCAGGTGCAGGTTATGGTTTTGATCTGCTATGGATTCTCATTTTAGCGAATATCATTAAATACCCTTTCTTTGAATTTGGAGCCAGATATGCTTCATCCACCGGTAAAAGCCTGATTGACGGATACAACCGAATCGGAAAATGGGCTGTGGCTCTTTTCGCTGTTTTGACTGTTGCTACCATGTTTTCTATACAGGCGGCGGTTACTATTGTTACTTCCGGACTTGTTGCATATATATTTAAGATATCGATAGACCCGGTCTGGTTAAGTGCAATAATACTTGTAGTTACTATGATAGTTTTAATGATTGGACGTTATGCTGTTTTAGACAAAATTATCAAGGTGGTCATTGTGGTTCTGGCTGTTTCCACTATCATTGCTGTTATTTCGGCTTTTGGCAAAGGTTTTCATCCCGAACCGGAATTTTCAAAAAACTTCTCATGGTTACATAGTTTAGATATTTTTTTCCTCATCGCATTTATAGGCTGGATGCCTGCTCCTATTGATGTTTCTGTGTGGCAATCGCTCTGGACAGTAGCCAAGAGAAAAAATCTTGGATTTATTCCAAAATTAAAAGAGTCTCTTCTTGATTTTAAAATCGGATATATCGGAACTGCTTTTCTGGCTGCTTGCTATCTGACATTAGGCGCACTTGTTCTATATGGTACCGGAGAAAAATTATCACCCAAAGGAGTGATTTTTGCCGAGCAACTGATCAGTCTGTTTACATTAAGTATTGGTCAGTGGGCTTACTACATCATTGCCATAGCAGCAATTACAATCATGTTTTCGACTACATTAACCTGTCTGGATGCTTATCCGAGAGTTTTGAAACCTCTGACAGAAATATTTTTTCCAAAAGCAAAAAAAGTCAAAGCCAAATTCGACTGGGAATCATGGATGTGGATTATTATTGTAGTTACAGGCGCTTTGGTATTGCTTGGCTTTTTAAGCAGCAGTATGCATTTTATGGTTGACCTGGCAACAACTTTATCCTTTGTAACAGCTCCTTTGCTTGCCTTTCTGAATTATAAAGTGGTTACCGATAAACATCTGCCCGAAGAAGCCCGTCCTAAATCGTGGTTAAGGGTTTATGCCTGGATAGGAATTGTTTTCCTTACAGCTTTTACTGTGGTATATTTGGTTTGGAAATTTGTTTATTAATAGTTACTATTCCCGTCCCGAAATTTTGGAATTATAATATTAAATCTTAAATATCTTCTCCCAATTGTATTTTCTCGGGTTTATACACATTACCGGAATCTGGGATGTGTTAAATATCATTTCTTCATCATAGCTTCCAAGCAGGAATTTTGAAAAACTTTTATCAGGATTGGTCATGATCATTATCATATCTGCAACATTGGCAGTGGCATAATCAATGACTTGTTTTGAGAAATTACTGCTTGCAGTCTTTTTAATTTCATATTTTACACCTTCTTTATCGAAGTGGTTAGTGATAATTTTAACTGCTTCATTTAGATGTGTACTATCAAGCTGTAAAATGTCAATTTCAGCATCAAAGTTTTTCGCTATGAAAGAAGCCCACATTGTCTTTTCCCATGGACCTGCATCGCTTGTGATTGGTAAAACGATTTTTTTGTATCCTTTATCAAAAGGTCGTTTCTGAATAACAACCACAGGTACAGGAGAACTGGTAACAACTTTAATAGCAAAGCTGCCGGTTAACTTTTGCATGCCTACTTTGCCATGAGTTCCAAGGTACAACAGGTTAGCGCCAATATCTTTTGCAACTTCGCCAATGGTTGTGAAAATATCGCCTTCTCTGGCAATAATATCAACTTCAACGTTGTGTTCAGAATTGATTTTCTCTGCGAGTTTACTCAGTTTTGTATTAATGGCATCGGCTCCTACACCATCTTTTTTTAACTGAGCCTTTGTGTTTTTGTCAATCACATGCAGTAAAGCAATTTTATATTTCAAATACTTTGCTGCTTCAACCGCTTGTTTCATGGCGTTTTCACAAACTTCAGAGAAATCGGTCGGAACTAAAATAATGTTATTCATTTTTGTGTCCATAAACTTTGAATTTGGATTATGTTCTGTTAATTCCAGACAAAAGTAGGAATTTTTTTAAATAGAAAAATATATGAAATGATTTATTTTTTTAAATGTAAAAGATTTTCCAGTTCCATGATGTTTTCCTGCTTTTTATTATTTCTCAGCTTTTTTGCTGATTTAGTAAAATATTTGTGGTTTTTAAGGAACTCCAGTTGTTTTTCATGCCATTCCCTGAGCGATGATACCTTGCCATGTAATTGCCATTCGTACTGAAGTCGTTGCCCGATAACGAAAAGGTCGTCTCTGCCAATATAATCGAGATCGGCGTCGGCAATTATTTTTTCAAGTTGAGTTGAAGGATGCTGAGGTATTTCAGTGGAAAGGATCATTCCTTCAATTAGTTTAATATCTTCATTTGTATAGCCAAACTCCGGTAAAGTTTCATAAGCTAACCTTACTGAAGCTTTTTCATGCCCTTCATATATTTCTGTAAAACCTGCATCGTGAAATAAAGCAGCGGCTTTTATCAGTTCAAGGTCATAGCCATTCACTCCTTCCATTTCAGCATAACGAATTGCAGCTTGTAATACATCTAATGTATGGTCAATTGAATGATAAGATAAATCCGGTTTTAATTCTTTTTGTAATTTGTTAATAATATATTTCTTCGCTCCTTCAAAATCCATAAGTCAATATACTTTTAATTAAATAATACATTTTAAACGTAATGTAACTGATAAAGTTTTAATCCCATTTAATCGTTTGAATTCCGTCCCAGTCATCAGGTACACCATGCTTGATAAAATTCGTGCATCGAGAAATATACAATTCAGCAGTTTTATCGTGATTATTCAAATCATGCACATATTCAAATAATTTTAAGGCTTCTTTGAATTTCCTTAATTTGTAATTGTTTATTCCTTCGGCAAACTGTTCTTTGGTTTTTAGTTTTAATTGTTTAATATCGTCCGAATCACCATCAATAACCTCGAAAATATAGACTGCTTCTTTTTTCCCTTTAACCTTAACAATATCAAGAAACCTATAATTATATTGTGTGGGATCATTTAATTTTATCAAGGTATCCTGGCTGATAATAATAGCGCTGCCATATATTTTAGTCAGTCCTTCTAAGCGGGACGCAAGATTAACTGCATCTGAAATTACCGTACCGTCCATTCTGCCTTCTCCTCCAACAACACCCAGCATCAAACTCCCGCTGTGAATACCTATTCCGCTGTTTATTGCCGGCTTTCCAAACTGGTCCATTACCTGGTTAAACTGCGACAGTTTAATTCGCATTTCAATGGAAGCATTAATAGCATCTTCGGCATTTTCGCTAAAAAGTGCCATAATAGAATCGCCAATGAATTTATCGATAAAACCATTGTTATTTCTGATAACAGGTTCCATATATCCTAAGTAATAATTAATAAAATCAAAATTCTCTTTGGGAGTCATTTGCTCCGATATCTCAGTAAAAGACCGTATATCGGTAAAAAGAACGGTCATTTCTTTTTGAACCTGGTCGCCTAACTTAATATCAACATAACTCTTTTTCCCAAGAAAATCGAGAAACTGACGAGGCACAAAGCGGAAATAAGCATCTGTCATCCTCGAAATATTTTGAATATATTCACCAAGTTTTTGGGTCATTTCATTATAGCCTTCGGTCAGTTCGCCAATTTCATCATTAGTACGTACTATTCCAAAATTATTCATTTCCCCTTTTCCGGTTTCTTTCATATTTACAAGCAGTTCTTTAACAGGGTGCACAATATCCTGGGTAGTCCATTTTACAAAGAATAAAATATAAATGAAAGCGGTAAATATACTGCTGCCAATTCCGATGAACATGAAAAAGCTGTTAATGGCATTAATATAAAACAGCCAACCTGGGAGGCTGATATCATCAGAAGAATTTGTGAACAGGTCTTTAAACATCATATAATCGCCAACCAGGATTTTCTCTTGATCCGCAGTATATTCGGTATATTTTAAATCGTTAAGAGATGTAACACTTAAAAAAAGGTATAAAATAACAATGGTTAAAGGCAAAAGAGTAGTCATTGCAGCAGAGATAAACATGCGGTTTCTAATCCTTCCGACTTTCAAATTAAAAATTCTTTTTCGAAGTTCTTCCTTGCCAAAGACATGCTCGATATATTTAATATGAACCCTGTGCTTTTCCCAGAAATAAACAAATAATAAAGAAAGAACAGAAGCGGTTAAAGAAATATAAAACAGATTGATAAAAAGGCTTTCTTCAAATTCAGTTTTAAATACGTTTTCCGAAAAAATGATATATAACATATATCCATGAGCAATTATATAAGCAAGAGACAGTATTCCGGCATTTATTAAAGGAGATTTTAGTAAAAACCTTTTACAAAAATTGAATAACCTCGGTGAAATTTTTTTATTCTTCCGTTTTCTTGAAAAATATCGTTTAAATGGCAGATTGAAAATAAACCCCAATAAAAAACTAATCAACAGCAGGTTAAATAAAAAATTAAAGGCTTCATTAATTTTATTTCCTTCTTTGGTTTCCTTATCGCTTTTTGCTTCGTCCATCTTCACTTGCAACGGGCCAATAGCAATGTTAATATTACCTGAGGAATCCTGACTGCTTTTGATTCCGATAAGACTTTCGATTAATGTATCAGGTGTAATACTTCCGTCATTAAACTTTTTATATAACTTATTTGTAGTATCTAATGTTATTTGCAGACTGTCTTTTTGATTTATTTCCTGACCATCATTTAATTCTACTTTTCCTCTCAGTTCAGGAGCATATTTAATGGTAAGTATTAACACAAAAGGCAGGATGAGCCAATAATATAAGATAGTTGAAGATAAATAAATCCTGAACCCGAAAAAGCGTGGTATTTTTTTCATAATGAAACGCATCCGTACGGACTATTTTCGTATAAACTAACTGAATGGTTTAATGTTGTTTGTTTCTTTATCTGTTTGCATTCCAATTCAGTGTCAGTTTACAAGACGATTCGACATTTATATTTAAAAATTATTCAAAGAAAAGAAATATTTTCCAAAGATTTAAAGATTTTCGA
>JAIORT010000953.1 GCA_021107975.1 Bacteroidales bacterium
ATGTTCCCCCTGCAGCCGTTCTTTTGCTTGGCGATTATGGAACCAGTGGAAATACTATTATATCACCAACATGGAACAGCTACTGTGTTTCTGATAATATTTATGCTGATGTTGATAATGATGATTTGCCGGATATAATATTTGCCAGGATGACAGCTCAAAATGCAACACATCTTGAAACAATGATCACTAAGTTTTTGGATTATGAACGAACTCCGCCTACAAATCCTGATTTCTATGACAATCCAATAACTGCAATGGGCTATCAAAGTGATCGCTGGTTTCAGCTTTGCTCTGAAATTATAAACGGGTTTTGGGAATATGGACTGGGTAAAAATCCGGTAAGAGAAAATGCAGGATACACCAATGGAAGCGCTCCTCCGAGTTGGTCAACGAATACAAATACATCAATTATTTTAGATTATTTCGGACCAAGCGGGCTTGGGTATGTTCCGGCTACTCCCTCTCATTTAACTGATTGGGGTGGGAATGCCACACGCCTGAACATTGATATAAACAGCGGTGCTTTTATGTTGCAACACAGAGACCACGGAGGAACAACCGGATGGAGTCATCCTTCATATAGTAATTCAGATATTGATAATTTATATAATACGGATTTAGTATGGGTATTCTCCATTAATTGTTTAACCGGAAAATACAACATCAGCAGTGAATGTTTTGCAGAGAAATTTCACAGATACACACATAACGGACAAAATTCGGGAGCGCTTGGAGTTACTGCTGCTTCTGAAGTTTCTTATTCTTTTGTAAACGACACTTATGTTTGGGGTATGTATGACAATATGTGGCCCGATTTTATGCCTAATGAAGTAACTGATCCTCCTTCAAGAGGTATTTTACCTGCCTTTGGAAATGCAGCCGGTAAAATTTTTCTGCAACAGTCTTCATGGCCTTATAATCCTCAACATAAAGTTTATACACATCATTTGTTTCATCATCATGGAGATGCATTTAGTACAGTATATTCTGAAATACCCCAATATTTAACTGTGGTTCATGATCCGGTTCTTATTGCGGGTGCTACAACTTTTTCTGTTACTGCAAATGCAGGATCATTAATTGCCTTGACAGTAAATGGAGAAATTATCGGAATAGCTGATGGAACAGGTTCTGCTGTGGCAATTACAATTCCTGCTCAGGGTCCGGGCAATGTTATGGTTGTAACTGTTACAAAACAAAATTATTACCGTTATTCGACAAATGTAGATATTGTTGTTGATGGTATTTATGCTGACTTTAGTGCTGATATCACAAATCCATGCACAGGTGGTTCGGTTACTTTCACCGATCTGTCTTTTGGAACAATAACATCCTGGAACTGGTCATTCCCGGGAGGGACACCAAATTCATATAACGGACAAAACCCTCCTCTTATTACTTATAATACTGCAGGAACTTATGACGTTTCACTTGCTATTTCAAATGGAACTGATAATGATACTGAAACAAAAACCGGTTATATTACAATAGAGAATATAATTGCAGACTTTACAGGAACACCCACTTCTGTAATAGCAGGCAATACAGTTACTTTTACAGATAACTCTATCTGTATCCCAACAACATGGAATTGGACTTTCCCTGGTGGGACTCCGGGAACAGCAACAGGTCCTGGTCCCCATACCATCACCTACAATACTGGTGGCACTTATGATGTAACTTTGTTTATTAGTAATGCTTCGAATAATGACACTGAAACCAAAACCGATTATATAGATGTTATTGATTGTTATGCAGTTACTTTACCTTGGTTAGAAGATTTTGAGGATGTAGGTCCTACTATAACCTTTACGGCTAATGAACCAAATATTAATGGCTCATGTAAATGGTCGTATGAGAAAACAGCAAATGGACGATTACAATTTGATGTTTATAATCATAATGGTTTACAAGGAGCAGCAGTGGATTGCACTCCAAGCGGTACAATGTCAATAAACCATCTAACTGCTACATTAAACCTTATTAATTATGCATCTTCTACTAACCTTGAATTATCATTCTGGCATAGAAATTATAGTGAAGAAAACCATGCGAATGACAGGGTATGGATCAGGGGAAGCAATTCGGATACGTGGATAGAAATTTATGACTTGTATGATGATGATGCGAATTCAAATTGGGTTGAAGTAACCGGTCTGGATATTGATGCAGAAATTTCTGCTCATGGTCAATCCATTACTTCTACTTTTCAGTTGAGATTTGGGCAAGAAGATAACTATTCATTTGCATCTGATGGTAGAGTATTTGATGATATATCAATCACCGGTGCCGCACCAGGATTATGGACAGGAACCACTTCAACCGACTGGGGAACAACAACCAATTGGGATGATGGAAATATACCCGTAGCAGGTACTGATGTTACAATTCCAACATCATCCACAGGAGGAAATTTCCCGGAAACTAATACAGGAGGCGGAGCAGTATGTAATAATCTTACGATCCAATCAGGGGCACATCTTTGTGTACCATCAAACAATACATTAACAGTAAACGGAACATTAATCAATGATGCAGGAGTCTCAGGTTTGATAATTAAATCGACTTCCTCCGACGGAACAGGATCACTAATAACCTATAACGGTGCGGAAGGTACTGTTCAAAATTATTATACCGACGGTCGTTGGCATTTCATCTCATCACCGGTATCTAATGCTGTATCCAATATTTTTCTAAATATATATTTAAAAACATGGCATGAAAATACCTATACATGGGAATATATCTCTGTACTGGATTTTGACCTGGTACCCGGAACAGGGTATGAAATATGGTCAACCGTTGGTAACCCGACAATAAATTATTCTGGAGGTGTATTAAATACCGGCGATATATCACCTACCATTACCGCAACAGATGTAAACGGTGGAGGAATCGGTGATAATGAAGGCTGGAATTTTGCAGGAAATCCATATCAGTCAGCTATTGATTTGGGTAATTCAGGTAATCCTTTACCGGATTATACATGGACAAATCTTGACAGTACGGTTTACTTTTGGAATGGTGTTCAATATGCTGAGTATAATCCCAAAACCGATGCTTCTGTTAATGGAGGAACCCGATATGTTCCGTCAATGCAGGGATTCTTTGTAAAAGCAAATGCTTCTAATCCGGTTTTAACCATTCCCAATAGCGCAAGGTTACACAGCACTCAAGCCAATTATAAGTCATCAGGAGATAATCCGCTTGTCAGATTAACCGTAGAAGGCAATGGTTATTCAGATGAAACCCTTATACTGGTTTATCCCGGCTCTACTCAGGAGTTTGATCCGGGGTATGACGCATATAAACTCTGGGGAATAGAGGAAGCACCACAGTTGTACTCAATTGTCACGGAAAATATTTTAAGTATTAATACCTTACCGGAAATTGTTGAGGAAACAATTATGGAATTAGGATTGAAAGTTGGAAATGAAGCACAGTACACCATTACCCTGACTGAAGTTGTGCAATTTGAAAATTTCGATTTTATTATACTTGAAGATCTTGAAACCGGTACCTTTATTAATTTGCTTGAGGATCCTGCATATTCATTCACAGCTATACCGGGAAATGAACCGAACAGGTTCCTGCTTCATTTTGGAGAACCAAGCAGTATTGATGAAAATAATCAGTTTTCTGTCAGGATATATTCTAATGAAAACATAGTTTATATACAAAATCCTGAAAATATAGATGGCGATATCATCATTTATGACATGTTGGGTCAGGAGATCATCAGAGAGAAAATAGAAAATGAAGAGTTAATCAGGATCAAACTAACACAAGGCACAGGGTATTATCTTGTGAAAGTGCAATCGGATAAGCAGCTTGTTACAGAAAAAGTATTTATTAGATAATCACCGCTCTTACGGATTTTATATGCAGGAATAAGGAATGGTTAATCCGAAAGAGCATTAGACATTAGATAAAAACACTAATTAAATTAGTATCGTTTATATTAAAAGAAATAATTATGAAAAAATTCAGACTCTGCTTAATAGTATTTCTATCATTAACAGCATTAATTGTATTTAGCCAGCAAAATCAGTATCTCTCATTTATAAAAGGGATAGAAGGAACAACCGAGGCAAATACATTACCCGAAAGAACCGTAAAAAACGGAAATGCATTATATTTTGAAATTGAGTATAGTTTCACGGATGCTTACATTTCCGAAACCCAAGTTGAAGGCGAAAAATACAATTTCCTTCACATCGAGGGATTTGCAAAAATGGGACAAGTTGGTGCGCCGGCTTTACCGGCTCATAATGAAATTATTGCTATGCCCGAAAATTCAACAGGCAAAGTTACAATCCTAAGTTCTGAATATATGGAATACGAAGGATTTAACATTCATCCGGCATTAAAACCAGCACGAGATACCGAAGGAGCGCCTGAGCCTGAATTTGAAAAAGATGAAAAAATTTATAATTCGGATGAGTTTTTTCCTAAAGAAATTGTAGAGATCACAGATATACTTTTAAGCAGGGAAACACCCCTTGCCGTTACCCAGATTCGTCCCGTTCAATTCAACCCTGTTACCGGCAAAATTCGGGTTTATACCAAAATAGAATACCGACTTGAATTCATAGGTGGAAATAAATCTTTCAGCAGCATTAGTGAAAACAATTCGTTAGTTTACACAAATCTGTTAAAGCGAAATGTTATAAACTCCGAAAGCATTCCTGATGGTATTCCATATAAAAACTTTGATTCGAAAGCGGGCGAAAAAAATTATATTATTATCACACACTCGCAATATTTAACTCAGGCAAACCAGCTTGCAAATTGGAAACGGCAAATGGGATATTCCGTAGAAGTTGTATCACAATCAAGCTGGACAGCAGCCCAGGTAAAAACGGAAATCCATAATAGATATAATAGCTGGACACCCAAACCCGACTATTTTGTTATTATAGGCGACCATACAGGTTCTTATGCTGTTCCGGGTGAAATGCATTATACGCCTTACTCGCCGCCGGACGATGGTCCGTTTGCAACAGACTTGTATTATGCGTGCATGGGTGGTGCAAGCGACTATATACCGGAAATGGCTCACGGACGTATTTCCGTTTCATCATCTTCGGAAGCAGGTATTATTGTAAATAAAATTATAGATTATGAAAAAACTCCTGTAAATAGTGCAACCTTTTATCAGAACGGATTAAATTGTGCACAGTACCAGGACGATGACGATAATGGATATGCCGACAGAAGGTTTTGCCATACAAGCGAAAATATCAGAGACTATTTACAAGGCAGTCATGGTTACACTTCCGACAGGGTTTATTATACTAATACCTCGGCCTCTGTTACCTCATTACGATATAATAACGGATATTATTCCACAGGTGGTTTATTACCTTCCGAACTTCGTTCCGGTTCGTTTGATTGGAACGGTGGTTCATCCGATATTACTTCAGAAATTAATGCCGGTAAATTTTTTGTATTTCATCGCGACCATGGATATGTCGGTGGCTCAGGATGGGCACATCCTTATTATACTACAACCTCAATGAACAGTTTAAGTAATGGAAGTTTGCTCCCTGTAGTATTCAGCATTAATTGTCATACGGGCGAATTTCAATTGAGTAATTGCTTTGCTGAAAAATTCCTGAGAATGTCAGGTAAAGGGGCTGTGGGTGTTGTGGCTGCAGCTTATTTTAGTCTTAGTGGTTTTAATGATGCCATATCAATCGGGATGATTGATGCGATTTGGTCAACCCCTGGTTTATATCCTGTTTTTGGTTCTGGAGGAACCGGGAGTAATTATACTATTGGTGCCGGTAATGATCTATACACCATGGGCGATGTAGTGAACCAGGGACTGTATGCAATGTTGCAAAATTGGAATGGTTCTTCAACTTATGATAAATATGAATATGAGCTTTTTCACTGGTTCGGCGACCCGGCTATGAAAATCTGGACATCAAATCCTAATACCACTCCAATATCGGCATCTCATCCATCTTCATTATCAAATGGTGCAACTTCCATAACTATTACCGGTTGTAATGTATCCGATGCTTTAGCTACAATGGTTTATGACGGTGAATTAATTGGTGAAATCCAACTCTCAGGCGGTTCGGGAACTGTAACATTCTCGCCTTTAACCAATTCAAGCATTGATGCTATACTTACAATATCAAAGCATAATCATAAACCATATTGTGCTAATATTGATGTTTCAGATGCACCCACTCCCCCTGTTACTGATTTTAGTGCCGATGATACAAGTCCTGCTGTTGGGCAAACAGTTTATTTTACTGACCTGTCAACCAACACACCGACCTCCTGGGCATGGTCTTTTAATCCTTCAACAATTACTTATGTTGGCAGTACAACATCCGGTTCACAAAACCCGCAAGTTCAATTTGATACTCCCGGAGCTTATACTGTTTCATTGATAGCTACAAATGCAGGCGGTTCTGATACGGAAACAAAAAATAATTATATAAATACTGAGACACCGGGATTATGGACAGGCAATACATCTGATTCCTGGTCAGTTGCATCTAATTGGGACGATAGTAACGTGCCTGTAAACACAACAAATGTTGTTATCCCAACATCACCTGTTGGCGGCAATTATCCTGAAACCAACATAGGAGGCGGAGCAGAATGTAATGATTTGACAATAGAAACCGGTGCACATTTATACATTCCTTCGAATAATACATTAACAGTTTATGGTACTTTAACCAATAATGCCGGAGTTACCGGACTGATTATTAAATCGGATAATACTGGATCAGGATCACTTATTCACACAACAAATGGTATTAATGCAACAGTTGAAAGATATTTGACTCAGATGAAATGGCATTTTATAGGTAGTCCTGTCGAGAGTGAAGTAGCGGGCGTATTTCATTTACCCGGAGGACACTCCGATATTTATTTAAGGACACATGTTGAAGCTACAAACCTGTGGGGAATCTATATCGTTCCGGTTAATACCCCGCTCCTTCAGGGCCGCGGTTATGAATGTTGGGTAGCTGATAATGTAAACCAGGATGAAACAGTAGAATTTGACGGTATTTTAAATGCCGGGGATTACACAACCGGTGGTTTAGCAGGGTTTTATGATTTGGAATTTACAACAGACCAAGGATATAACCTTATCAGTAATCCTTATCCTTCAGCACTCAAAGCTGATATTGATGCATGGCAGAAATATAAAATAGCAAATTCAGTATGGACTTGGTCTGATGCTTTTGGGAATTATGTTTATTGGAATGGCACAAATAGTAACAATCGCTATGGCTGGGGAACATTAACCGGAGGTATTATCCCTTCGATGCAGGCATTTTTTGTAAAAGCAACCGCAACTAATCCATGGCTTATAATCCCTCAAAGCAGCCGTGTACACAGTAGCCAGCCTTATTATAAAAATTCGGGGATGCCAAATACATTGAGATTGGATGTAGAAGGCAATGGATATAAGGATGCAATATTTGTAAGTTTCAATGAACTGGCAACAGATGATTATGATGTTGATGTTGATGTGAAAAAAATGTTTGGTTTGGATGAAGCTCCGCAGCTTTACTCAATCATTCCAGAAGAAATACTTTCTATCAATTCGCTTTCCGAACTTAATGGATACAGAATAATTAATTTAGGATTTGAATGTGGTGTTCCTGCTATATTTACAATTGAAGCCAGCGAAATAGAAAGTTTTAATGGAAATATTACAATTTACATTGAAGACCTTAAAGAGGGGATAATGTACAACCTTTGTGAAAATCCTTCTTATGCTTTTGTACATGAAATTGGAAATGATCCGAACAGGTTCCTGCTTCATTTTGGAGAACCAAGCA
>JAIORT010000022.1 GCA_021107975.1 Bacteroidales bacterium
AAAGCATATTATTTTGACAATATGACTGTTTCGGAAACAAATAGAAGGATTAAAATAATTTACCATGACTTACTCAGGTTATGCAGTCCTTTTATCAAGAAAAAAGAAATTCCAAAACTCAGGGCAGCTTATGAATTGGTATTGGACTTTCATAAAACGGATTGGGAACAAACAGGCGAAGAACATTTATATCACTCCATCGAGGTTGCAAAAATAGTTTTAAAAGAACTTAATCTTGGCATTACCTCAGTTATCTGTGCATTATTGCATAATGTAGTTGATAATGAAAAAATTTCTATATCCGATATAAGAAAGAAATTTGGAGATGAGGTAGCTGTAATAGTTGAAGGTTACATTAAAATATCTGACCTGAAGACAGAAAAAATATCTATTCATTCCGAAAACTTCAGAAAGCTTTATCTTTCACTAATTAAAGACATCAGGGTAATATTAATAAAACTGGCGCACCGACTTCATGATATGCGTTTTTATGAAGAATTACCAGGCTATAAACAGGAAAGATTTTTACAAGAAGTAAATCACCTGTATATTCCCATTGCACACAGGCTCGGATTATATAACATTAAAACCGAGCTTGAAGAGTTATGGATGAAACATACATATCCTGACATATATAAAACAATTGCAAAAAAAATCAGGGATTCGAGGACTAAACAAAAAGTATTTATCCAGGATTTCATCCGTCCGATAGAGAGAGAACTTCTAAAACAAAAGTTTGATTTTGAAATTAAAGGTCGTCCAAAATCCATGCATTCAATCTGGCGAAAAATGAAAAAACAGGATGTGGAGTTTGATGAGGTATATGACATTTTCGCTATAAGGATTATTCTTAATACTAATAAAAAGAAAGAAAAGGCTGATTGCTGGAGGGCTTATTCTGTTGTAACTGATATTTACCAGCCGAATCCAAAACGGCTTCGCGACTGGATTTCTGCACCAAAAGCAAGCGGTTATGAATCGCTGCATACAACCGTAATGGTACCAAACGGAAAGTGGGTGGAGGTGCAATTACGTTCGGCACGTATGGATGAAATTGCCGAGCAGGGACTGGCTGCGCACTGGAAATATAAAGAAGGAGGTGGTAAAAAAGACCAGGAAGAATGGATGAACAAGATAAGAGAAGTTATTGAAAATCCCGAATCAGAAACACTTGAAAAAAGCAAGTTGTCTAAAATAGAATTATACTCTGATAAGATATTCGTTTTTACTCCCGACGGAGACCTTAAAAAACTTCCTAAAGGCTCAACGGTTCTTGATTTTGCTTTTGAAATACATACAGGTGTGGGCAACATGTGCAACGGCGCCCGCGTTAATAACAAAATCGTTCCCATCAGATATACTCTCAGAAATGGTGATAAAGTTGAGATAATTACTTCCAGCAATCAAAAGCCAAAATTGGATTGGCTGAGTTTTGTTAATACTAACAAAGCAAAATCGAAAATAAAACGCGCCATTAAAGAAGAAAAATACCAGGAAGCAGAGATTGGAAAGGAAATGCTTCGCCGTAAACTCAGGAACCGGAAAATTCAATTTAATGATACAATAATTGATAAGCTTGTAAAACAATATAAATTAAAATCCTCAGTCGATCTTTATTACCTTATTGCAATTGAGAAGATTGACCTTGCGGATATTAAAAAAATAATTTCAGAAGAGACAACAGCCGCGTCAAAATCTTCGGAAAAAGAAATCCTTGCCGAACCTGATAAAGAAATTAAGCATCGGGAGGATAAAAACAAGGATTTTATGCTAATTGATGATAGTATAGATAATCTGAATTATGAGTTAGCAAATTGCTGTAATCCAAGTCCGGGCGACGCTGTGTTTGGGTTTGTAACGGTAGGGAAAGGCATTACAATTCACCGGATTAATTGCCCGAATGCAGCACAGTTGATTTCGAAATATAAATACAGGGTAATTAATGTTAAATGGCGGAAAACGAATGAAAATAAAAACTGAAGAAGGAAAAACTTTTCTCTTTAAAATAGCAGGCTCGGTTGTTTCGCCCGATGGTCAGGATTATTTCATATTAATTGACCTTAACAATGTTAAACACCTGTTAGGGAAAAAAGATTATCAATACAGCAGGAGAAAAGGAAAAAATAGCTCTTTTTACCGATGTTTTTAACAATAAAATCGAAATGCCTTTTGAAGACCTGCCGCGAGAACTTAAACCCGGAGAAAAATTAAAATGTAAAGTTAAAAAAATAAAATAATTATTTAATTTTGTATTTTTAAGAAAAACTTAAATAACTATTAAGCGCTCTATATTTTATACCAGTGATTAAAAACAAAGGATTAGCTTTTAAGCTAAGTATATACATTTTGACCTGTTCAACATTTTTATTTCTTCTCATCCAGATATATGATTACCAGGTTTCTAAAAAATTGTTGCTTAATGAAGTCAAAAAAAGCGCCCTGCAATTGACAAATGCCACGGTCAACGAAATTGAAAAGGTTATTTACTCAACTCAAAAGATACCTTCGACACTGATTTATGTTATGGAGAATTCGGAAATTAAAGAAAATGAGCTTTTAGAAATGCTAAGCATGATTGTTAAGAATAATCCTGAAGTATTCGGAAGTTGTATTGCTTTTAAACCTTATGGTTTTTTCAAAGAGATCAGGCAATATGCGCCTTATTATTATAAAATACAGGATGAAATAAAGTTTAATAATCTTGGAACCGAAGACTATGACTACTTTAAATGGGATTGGTATAATTTGCCAAAGACTAATAACCGGGCTATGTGGTCAGAACCATATTTTGATGAAGGG
The DNA here is from genome assembly GCA_021107975.1 of Bacteroidales bacterium. Taxonomy (GTDB): domain Bacteria; phylum Bacteroidota; class Bacteroidia; order Bacteroidales; family JAADJA01; genus JAADJA01. The sequence continues at coordinate 2,800 of JAIORT010000022.1, forward strand.
GGAGGTGATGTGATAATGGCAACCTATTCCGTTCCTTTTTATGACCAAAAGAATCATCAGAAAGTATTCAGGGGAGTTATTACAGCCGATATTTCTCTGGACTGGCTGGAAGAACTAATGAACTCTATTAAAATATATAAAAGCGGCTATGCTTTTCTGGTTTCTCAAACCGGAACTATAATAACTTATCCGAATGAAGAATTCAAGTTAAAGGAAAGTATGTTCAGCCTTGCAGAAAAATATAATCGCCCCGATTTGAAAAGAATTGGTGAGGATATGATAAAAGGTAATAGTCAATTCCTGCCTTACGTATCATTAATGCTTAATAAACCATGTCGAATTTATTATGCACCTATGCAGGAAACCAACTGGTCGATGGGTGTGATATTCCCGGATAATGAACTTTTTGCGGAGCTTGAAAAATTATTCTATAACACATTATTAATAGGAATTCTGGGTATAATTGTCCTGTTAGTACTTATTATCATGATATCCGGTAATATTACCAGACCCTTACGTAAATTAGCTTTTGCCGCTGAAGAAATTGGTTCCGGAAATTTTAATGCTGTTTTTGATTACCATAATTCGGCAAAAGAGATCACAATGCTGGGCAATACTTTCACGCGCATGCAACAGGAATTAAAAGATTATATGAGGAACCTGGAGAAAACAACTGCCGCTAAAGAAAAGATTGAAAGTGAACTAAAAATTGCACATGATATTCAGCAGGGAATGATCCCTAAAATGTTTCCTCCTTTTCCCAACAGAGAAGATATTGATATCTATGCTATTCTGGAACCCGCACGGCAAGTGGGTGGCGACTTATATGATTTTTTCTTCCTTAATGATGAGTTACTTTGCTTTGCTATCGGAGATGTGTCGGATAAGGGAGTGCCTTCATCCCTGATGATGGCTATTACGATAACCTTATTAAGGGCTAAAACAAATAAAGATTTGGAAGTATCTGAAATTGTAAACAGTATCAATAAAGATATTAGCAATGGGAATGATAATCTGATGTTTGTTACTTTTTTCATTGGTTTGTTAAATCTGAAGACAGGAGAGCTAAATTATTGTAATGCCGGACATAATTATCCTTACCTGATTTCACAGAGATTAAAAGCAGAGGAGATACAAGAAACACATGGAACTCCGCTTGGTATTCATGAAGAACAGGTATATAAATCAGGAAAGATAAATTTGAAAAAGAATGATAAATTAATATTATATACCGATGGAGTTACTGAAGCAATGAGTAAGAATGGTGAATTATATGGAGATGATCGTTTTCTAAACCTGATTGAAAGTAAATGTTTACAAAGTGATCCTGAAAAAATAATAAAGCTCATTTTGGATGATGTTGGAAAATTTTCATCAGGAGCAGAGAGGGCAGATGATATAACCTTGTTGGTATTATCCTATTATTAAAATTGGAAGCAATCTTAATGAAACAAACGCAACTAATTTTAAAAAACGACATTACTGAAATAGGAAAAATCCATTTATTCCTGACGAAACTATCAGCAGAATGGAATTTATCAAAAGAACTTATCTTTGAACTGAACTTAGTGCTTGAGGAATGTATTGTAAATATCATTCGTTACGGTTACACTGATAATAAAACTCATGAAATAAAGATTGAATTAAGAAGGAATGATAAAACAGTGTCTATGTTGATTGAGGATGATGGGGTAGCATTCAATATTTTGGAAGAGCCACCAACCGGAGAACATTGTAAGCCTATCGAAAAAAGAAAGATAGGAGGGCTTGGTATCCATTTTGTCAAATCTTTGGTTGATCATATTAATTACAAGAGAGAAGACGAATTAAACAAACTGATATTAATTAAAAATCTTAAAACTGAATCTTATGAATAATATTCAAGACATGGCAGATGAACTCATGCTCAATGCTACCATGGCGGCGGGTGAGTTCCAGCAACTTGACCAGTCAAGTACCGATAAAATTGTCGAAAACATATTCAAGGCAGGTTTAAATAACAGGGTAAAGCTTGCCAGGCTTGCACAGGAAGAAACCGGAATTGGAGTCTGGCAGCATAAAGTCCTGAAAAATGTTTTGGCTACACAAATGGTATTTGAAAATATTAAAAATGAAAAGACCGTTGGCGTTATCAAAAAGGATGATATTAGCGGGATTGTTGAAATCGCTCAGCCACTAGGCCCTGTTTTTGCAGTAATACCTGTAACAAATCCCACCTCCACCATTCTTTTCAAAATATTAATCTCGATGAAGACCCGAAACCCCGTAATAATCAGTCCGCCGAGAAATGCTATAAACTGTTGTAAAGAAACAGTAAATATATGTTACGAGGCAGCGTTAGCAGCCGGAGCACCTGAAGATTGTATTCAAATAATTGAGCATGGCTCAAGAGAACTGACCCATGCCATCATGTCTCATCCTCATCTGGCTCTTACATTAGCTACCGGAGGTACCGGTCTGGTTCATGCTGCATACAGTTCAGGGAACCCTGCTATCGGTGTCGGACCGGGAAATGTACCTGTGTTTATTGACAAAAGTGCTGATATTCCTTTTGCCATTGAAAATATTATTTCATCCAAGACATTTGATAATGGTACAGTATGCGCCAGTGAGCAATCAATCATAGTTGAAAAGGCGATTTCGGATATAGTCAGGAAGGAATTTGAAAAACAGCATTGCTATTTCATTGATGAAATGGAAATTAAAAAACTGGAAGACTATGCAGTGCTGAAAGAGAAGGGAACCATGAATCCTGAGATTGTCGGAAAACCGGCGAGCTTTATTGCAGAGAAAGCCGGTATCAATATTCCCGAAGGGACTAAGATACTGATGGCACGGTTAAATGGTGTTGGTACTGAATATCCCCTTTCTGTAGAGATACTTGCCCCGGTTCTTGCCTATTATGAATGTGAAAATTATGAGGCTGCTATTAAAACCTGTATCGATCTGAATTTCTTAGGAGGTATTGGTCATACTGCGGCAATATATGCCAATGATGAAGAACGGATCATGGAATTTTCCAAACTCATGAATGCAGGAAGGGTAGTTGTTAATACTCCATCGTCGCTGGGAGCCGTTGGCGGACTTTTTAATACCCTTTATACTTCCTTAACCCTCGGCTGTGGTACAGGTGGTAAGAATATCACTACTGAAAATATTTCTGCTCATCACCTGATCAATATTCAACGGGTTTGCAGAAGAAAGAAGAACGTCCAGTGGTTTCAATTTGATCTTACTAAATATATTGATGAAAACATAGATGCTGATAATATACTGTACAATTATTATAAAAATTATTAATATTTAGAATTATGGTAAATTTTAATTTCGATAACATATCAAATACCTTGTATTGCCGGTTTGCCGGCAGACTTGATACGGAAAATACCCTTAATATATCTGAAACTGTCGAGGAAAAATTAAAAGGTCATTCTGCTAAAAATCAGAAAAAAGCTTTTTCGGTAGTTTTTGACATTGCTCAGGTCGATTACATAGCTTCGGCATTTATAAGGGTTTGCATTAAATCAGTTCAACAAACCGGAGAAGGCAATTTTTCCGTTTTAAATGCCAGTCCTTTGATAAAGAAAACCTTTAAAATAGCTGGGCTGGATAAGGAGCTTAATGTTTCATAAAATTTGATTACATAAGTGGATATTATGAAAAAAAATAAACTGAATTTTATAATAAATGCTTTGTTGTTTTTCTGTATGGCATCAATGGCAGGTATAGGTTTTTTAATGAAATATATATTAATTTCCGGTCAGGAAAGATGGGTTAAATATGGTAGCAACGTAGATATTTTACTCTTTAATATGGACAGGCATAAATGGGGTACTATACATCTCATATTAGGATTTGTTATACTTGGATTATTGGTGCTTCATATAATCTTACACTGGAAAGTATTATTAAGTATGTATCGCAAATTAATTAAATGGAAATTGATAAGAAAATTAATTGCATCCATATTTATTATCATCTGTACACTTTTAATTGTTTTACCTTTTATTATCAAACCCCAAATAAAAGAAGTTAAACAAGGCGAAGGACGAAAAAAAACAGAACAAAACCGGGTATCTGAAAAAAAAGAAAGCAATAATTCAAATAGAATCAATCATAATGTTAATACGTCAATTGAAGTTAAAGGATATATGACACTTGGTGAAGTATCAGGAAAATACAATGTTCCGTCTGAATATTTAAAGGAAAAACTTAACATTCCAAAGTCAATTTCTGATAAACAGAAACTCGGCTGGTTACGCAAAAAATATAATTTCAGAATGAGCAATGTTGAGAATGCAATTAGTGAATATAAAAAAAATGAATAAAATGAAACAACCATGAAAATAACTATTATTTATGATAACGAAGTATGGAAAGAGGGACTTAAATCTGATTGGGGCTTCTCCTGCCTTATAGAGGCTTATGAAAAGAAAATACTTTTTGATACTGGAGCTAATGGCTCTATACTGCTTGATAATATGGAAAAACTCGGTATAGATCCCTCTATTGTTGAGGAGGTTATTATTTCTCATGCTCATTTTGACCATACCGGTGGTCTGTCATCTTTTCTTAATGTGAATAACAATGTTAGGATTTATGTTCCTGTTTCATTAAGAGGGATTCGTAATGCAAAAGAAGTAATTGCTGTTAGTGAACCTATAAAGATTCATGAGAATATTTTCTTAACGGGCGAGCTTCAAGGCATAGAACAATCTCTTATTATCAAAACTAACAAAGGATTGGTTATTATTGCAGGATGTTCGCATCCCGGAGTTAATAATATTTTAAAAGCAGCATTGCAATTTGGAAAACCCTATGCAATTATCGGAGGATTACACGGATTTGATGAATTTGATTTAATTGAAGGTTTGGCACTTGTATGTGCTACTCATTGTACCCAATTCAAATCCAAAATAAAGGCTTTATATCCCGAAAAGTATATTGATGGAGGAGCAGGTAAAGTAATCGAGATATGACCAACCCGAGAATATACGGGAAAGC
>JAIORT010000341.1 GCA_021107975.1 Bacteroidales bacterium
ACGGTTCGGAAAATATTAAAAAAGTATATAAAGGCAGCCTGACGATATTGGATACAAATTAGTGTCCGTCCATAAAGTCAGAAACAATAACTCCGTTAGGAGTTAAACGTTGGTAGAAAATATTATGACAAATCAGATTATGCTCCATAGGAGCATTACAACCAGAATAACATAATGTTTTACCCCTACGGGGCAATTTGTTAATATCTGTCATATTTTCTACCAAGGTTAAGTCCCTACGGGACATTATGGACAGATACTAATTAATTTAAAATTTTAAATTATGAAGCTATGAGAAATAAAATACTTATATCATTCATTGTAATAATTATCCCATACATACAGCTATTATCACAGGAAAATTATTACTGGGTCGGCGGACAGGGAAATTGGTCTAATTTGAATAAGTGGCGTACCATTACAGGCGAAATACCCAATGAAGTACCTGATGCTGAAGATAATGTTATATTTAATGAAAATTCTTTTCTGCAGCCGAATGATACTGTATTTATCCTTACAGGGAATCCTACTTGTAAAGATATGATCTGGGAAAATATCCAGATGCCTGTTGTAATTGCAGGAGGTTCCGATGCAACTAATATGAGCATTTATGGCTCACTGACATTTCATCCCGATGTTATTAATGAATATTTGGGGAATATCCATTTTATGTCGCAGCAACAGGGAGAAACAATCACGTGTGCAAAAACCAGGTTAGCCGGTAATGTTTATTTCGATGGAGAGGGAGAATGGATTTTACAAGATACCTTATTTGTAATTGATACTACTCACTGGCAATCAATTTTTATTGATTTTATAGAACCGGAGGCGCCAAATCCAATAATTATTCATAACAATGGTACTATAAATTCAAATAACCAGGCGATCTTTTGCCGGGGTTTTGGTTCTCTCGGAGAATTGTCAAGAGAATTGATAATTGAAAACTCGGATGTATTTCTTATCGGTAACTGGATGCTGAATGGTTCAAACTTAATATTTGAAGCTAATAGCTCTCTTATTACTATTGGGGGTAATATTAATAATGTTACAGGTGATATTTTATATTATAACAATATTGATGTTATATCAGTTGATGGGACGATAAAAAACACTAATATCCAAACATTCATGCACAAAGTTCATTTCTTTGGAAGCGGAACAGTTGACGGTGTAAAAACTCCCGGGCAGGAAGGTCGCTTTATTATTGATACTTTACTATTTGATGGTTTTATTGGCATGATGGGTCCTATACCATGTGAAATTACGGGTGGCTTGAACAACAATATTCATTATACTCAAATAAACCTTGTTATGGGTTATGCTGACCAAAAAATGTCGAATTTCCACAGGATTGATTATAACGGGTTTTTTGAAAGTTATTTCAAAGGCGAACAAAACCAAATTGACTCTATTCATTTTAATAATACAAAAGGAATGTTAGCAGGAGATAATATCGTTAACAATCTGCTGTTTTTTAAAACGGATGGCGTTTTAAGTGGAGGGCAGGGAGCATTTAACGACGTGGATCATGCTGTGTTCAGCAGTGATGGGATTTTCGGAGGAAGTAACATTATTAACCAGCTTACCCTTAATTCGGGCTACTGGTATTTATTCGGTATTGATTCACTGACTCAGCCCGGAAGTTATTATACAAATACACATATTCAAACAATTAACCAAATTGAAATACTTAATAATGGTAATTGTGAAAACGGACATACCATTTTTGAATCGAGCTATAAAACTGTCCAGGCAATAATTGATAACCAGGGAAGTGAAATCACAACCAAATACCTCATCACAAGAGATATAAACAATATAGGAAATACAATAAACGTAGAAAAAGGCATTGATATAGGGAACAATGTCGGATTTAATTTTATTGATCCGCACGATCCCATAACACTTTACTGGGTACAAGGTTTCGGAGAATGGAATGACCCAAGTCACTGGTCTTTATCATCGGGAGGCGCAGGCGGTGAATGCCCGCCAACCATACGGGACAATATTTTCTTTGACAATAATTCAGGATTTACAGGCGGAAACGTAAACATTAATACAAAACACGCTATGTGTAATGATATGATGTGGGAAAATGTTGCAAACCTGCCGACTTTATCCGGGCCCGATACAAATACCTTGCGGATATGGGGTTCGGTTAAATTATCAGAGGATATGGTTTATGAGTTTTCAGGAAGGGTTTACTTTGAATCGGAGGATGATGATGAATACGAAACCATAGACCTTACATACTCCAGGGAGGGAGAACCGGCATGGGATTTATATAATAAAACCTATTTTTACGGCGTTGGCGGCAAATGGTTTTTAGAAAGTAAAATGTATAACCTGTACGACACCCTTTTCCTGAACATGGGCGAACTGAAAATGATTGACGACACCCTCGGTTGTTATAATTTTAACTCAATGGATACCCTTGCAAGGGGATTATACCTGCTTGGACAAACATTGGTTGAAGTACACCAGTACCAGGGAGATGCATGGGTGTTAAACGGTTATGGTATCGACAGCATATTCTTTTTCGATGCCGGCAAATCACTTATCCGCTCCTTGGGTGATATTACACCCCCTCCCGGAGCGCCGCCGGGTTATTGCCATATCAGGACTTTTGCAGGTGAACTACATTATCATAATATTGAATTCGCTCCCGGTAAAGGTTCCATGTTGAAAAGTGAAAGCAAGTGCCATTACAACCTTGTGGATTATTATTGTGAGGCAGGAGAAGCCGTAGGTGCCGGAGTTATTGACACACTTAGTATGTTTGAAGGCGCTAACGGTTGTAAGATAAAAAATATGTACGAGATCAATTTCTCAATGGCATACAGCATGAATGATACACTTTATCAAAGTCATACAATTGATACGGCTATATTCTTTGAAGAGGGAGCGCTATACGGATATCACAATATTGGTTACTTAGAATTTAAGAAAAAAGGATCTGTCCGATTTATAAATACAATTGATACTGCTGTCTTTCTGGGAAATGGAGAAATTCTGGGAGACAATTATTATTCACAATTAGTTTTATCTCCTAATAAAAGATATACATTTGAGGATGGCAAAACCCAAACCATTTCCGACGATTTTATTGCTAACGGCTTATGTGACCAGCCTATACGCCTTGAATCCGATTCTGTCGGGACACAGTCTAACATTTTATACCGGGCATATAATCCGACATATACCGATTTTACGGTAAACTACACATCACTTACTGATATTAATGCCGTTGACGACAACGGTTATCAATATGTTGCAACCAATTCAATTGACCTGGGAAATAATACTAATTGGAATTTTATAGAGGTGAACGATGATATATTTTACTGGGTTGGCGGCTCAGGTAACTGGGGCGACTGGACGCACTGGTCTTATGAATCAGGAGGTCCTCCGATTGATGAGGAATGTACACCAAGTGAAATAAACACCGTGATTTTTGATGATAATTCTTTCGTTAATGCAAATGATAATGTTTCTGTTGATGTGCTTAATGCCTACTGCAAAGATATGTTATGGATACATTCCGAATCTTATAAACCGGTATTTATAGGGGCTGACACAACGGTATTATTTATATACGGCTCACTCGAGCTTAACGATAGCATGGATTACAAATATGAAGGTATTATTAAATTTAATGAAATCCGTGAGTCCAAAGGTATTAAAGATGATCCTGATTATATATTGTCAGCCGGTAAGATTATTTTAAACGACATATACATCCAGGGTATAGATGATAATATTGAATTGCACGATGACCTTACTCTATTCACCAAGCCTAATCCCCCGGGTATGGTTTTCAGAAAGGTTCATTTTGAACATGGAACTTTTAACACAAACGGTTTTCACCTTTCGTGCGGCGCTGTTTTATCTAATTATGAAAATCCGAGAACATTAATTATAGAAAATTCCGAAGTTACCGTTAACATGAGAGAAGACTGGGTATGGCTTGTCAATGGTGAAAACCTGGAATTGTTTGCCAATAATTCCACTATATATAATGAGGCTTTATCAGGAACGATAATGAGTAGAAAAGGGGATTCCCTTAAATATTATAATATTGTTCTGAATAATATTTTCGATAGCCTGGCAAATAAAAATAATATTACAGAATATAACGTGGTAAGCATCCAGGGACCAACCAGCCTTGTAACGGGTAATTATATTGCCGATTCAATCCTGTTACGCAGCAATCAGGCAGCCATGTTCGGTAATTCAACGACAAATGTGGTAATCATCGACAGTTTACAAGGTTCAATCAATGAAAATCACAACATTAACAGATGTATTGTTAATAAAATAGGAATAATCCGCGGAAACAATAATATTAAATATTGTGTTTTTCACGACGACGGTTATTTTTTCGGCGAAAACACCTTTGATACACTTGTTTTATATCCGGGGCTGGGAAATGCCCAGGGATTAGGGAACTGGTTTTATTTTGAAGCGGAAAAATCCCAAACGATCATAGATTCACTTTATGTAAAGGGAAACCCATGCAGCAATGCTAATATTTCTTCTTACAGTCCTCCCAAATTAGCTTATTTAAAAAAAGATAGTTTTGAACAACCTGACACTATTATTTGCGACTATCTTAATATACACAGTGTTGGTGCCGAAGGAGAGAATACTGCGTTTTATGCAGGAGGCAACAGTACACCACAGCCAGACCCTAATAATCCACCGCCGGGTTGGATATTCGAGAATGCACAGGGCTATATTTACGGATTTGACGGTAGAACAGACCATTTTTGTCTTGGTGACGAATACGTAATAAATGCAATAAATTTTAACGGAGAGGAAAATACATTATATTTCTGGGGTGATGGAGCATTATTTCCCGGAGAAATAACATACACTGTTACCGAACCGGGAACCTATCCTATTCGTGTTCAATATAGTGATGACTGCTGGGTGGATGACTATATTATACTGGAACATGATTATCCTCCAATTCCTACAATAATACCGGTAAAATGCACAGGCGATACTATCAGGATTCAAATAGAACCTGAAGGTGATTTTTATACTTACGAATGGCTTGATTTGTCTGATACTTCAATTCTTGTTGCCGATTTGAGTTACAGCAACGTGGATATTTGGGTTGAAGTTACCGATACTATTAACAAATGCCACGCTAAAGCTGTAAGTAACACTACAATTTATCCCAAGCCGGTTCCACAGGTTTATCTTGGGGATGAAGATATATGGGTAAAATTTGGCTACACAGCTACGCTTAATGCCGGACCGGGAGACTCTTTTACCTGGACATCAGATCCTTTTACAAATATTAATAACCCGGGAAACCAGGCTATAATCGTTCCGGGCACATTAGACCCAATTGAATATAAAGTTGATGTATGGGCAAATGGTTGCCTTGACAGTGCATTTGTTAATGTTATCATGTGGCCGCCGAGCAGGCTCGGTGTTCCTACTGCTTTTTCACCCAACGGCGACGGAATAAATGATGTGTTATATGTTAAGGGCAGTAATTTTCAGGAAATGACATTCAGAATATATGACCGGTATGGCAAGCTGGTATTTGAAACCAATGACAAGGATCAGGGATGGGATGGAAATGTTGATGGTCTCAGGCAGGAACAAGAGGTTTATACTTATTATCTGAAAGTTATTTATGCTGATAGCGGTTATGCAGAAGAAAAAGGAAATATAACATTACTACGGTAAAATATTACGAACTAATATTTTGTTTTTTATCTTACAGTTAATTGTGTTATGAATTACCATATCAAACATATAATACTCTTATTAATTTTTGCTTGCAGCTCATTTTTTGTTAAAGCACAGGATATACATTATTCACAGATGTATTCCACACCCCTGTATATAAATCCTGCTTTTACGGGTAATTTTGATTGTAATTTCAGGGCAGGCTTAAATTACAGGCAGCAGGCAGCCAGTTTTACAATCCCTTTCGAAACATATTCAGCCTGGGGAGATACCCGCATTTTTCCCCGGTTCCTGGGTAGAAGATCATGGATAGGTCTGGGAGCTCATTTGTATTACGACAATGCCGGCGATGGTGGTCTTAAAAAAGTACAAGGTATGTTTTTCGGAGCTTTCAACCAGGGATTCAATTCCGATAATTCTTTGTACGGAAGCCTTGGAGTAGGGCTTGGCATTACAAACAGGAGTATAGATATTAACAAACTGATTTTTGATGATCAGTGGGATTCCTATTTATTAAGGTTCGATCCTGATATAATATCAGAAGATGTTACAAATATTAAAAGCAGTTCAATATTTTATCCCGACTTTAACCTGGGATTATCACTTCATCATTTGGTAAATGAAAAGTGGATGTACGAAGTGGGCGGAAGTATCAGCCATATCAATAAACCGAAAGAATCCTTTTTCGGCGAAGACAACAAGGTAGGGAGAAAAATAATTGTAAGCGGAACCGTTCAGTATATTTTATCAGACAGATTTCTTATCAAACCCGAAGCTTATTTTATCGCTCATGAAGGGGTTCAGGAAACGATTTTCGGAGCAAATATCGTTTATGGCGCAGTCGGGTTGAAATTATTCGGGGGTTTATGGACACGGCTGGTACGTGATATTATTCCGGTTATGGGTATCGAATACAACAATTATACTCTGCTTTTTTCGTATGATATAAATATTTCCAAACAACGAATGGCTTCTAATTACAAGGGTGGATTTGAATTTTCTCTGGTTAAAAAATTCTGTTATTCCCCCCGAACATCAACCAAACGTGATCCGTGTAAATTTTTAGAGTTTTAGTTATATATGAAAAAACCTGTCGCACTTCTGTTATTCCTTATTTTATCTTTTGGATTCCAGGGAAAAGCTCAATGGTTTTGGCAAAACCCATTACCACAGGGCAACCAATTAAATGATATCTGTTTTACCGATTCAGCCGGTTACGCCGTAGGTAAACACGGAGTTATAATAAAATCAACCGATAAAGGAGCAACCTGGTCATTATCAGACTCACTAACAACAGATGAACTCATTTCGGTTTTTTTTGTAAATGACACTATTGGTTACATAGCAGGCGACAATGGAACAATTTTTAAGACTATAAATAATGAAAATTGGGATTTGATAGAATCAGGAACACACTACCGGCTTGAGTCGGTATATTTTCCCAGTATGGATACCGGTTATATTGCCGGTTATAAAGGAATTATGCTTAAAACAACTGATGGAGGTAACAACTGGGAGTTTTTGGAATCAGGAACTTTAAGTACGATAAACTCAGTTTACTTTATTTCGAATAACACAGGATTTATAGCAGGAGCAAACGGTTTGATAAAAAAAACAACCGACGGCGGCTTAAACTGGAATTTGATACCGTCAGGATTTCTTTACTCACTTTATGATATTTCATTTCCCGATTTTAATACCGGTTTTATCATCGGAAAAACAGGAATGATTTTAAAAACTGTCGATAACGGTGAAACCTGGACTGATCTTTCGTTTGCCACTTTTAATAAGGATTTACATTCTGTTTATTTTCATAATGCCGACACCGGTTATATAGCAGGTTTGTACGGAACAATTTTAAAGACTACGGATGGCGGAGCAAACTGGTTGATTCAGGAAACGAATACCCTAATTAATCTTAAATCTATTTTCCTGATAAATGATTCAACAATCTTTGTATCTGGAGATTATGGCACAATACTTAAAACAGAAAATTGTGATACAATTTGGACACCGGTAATATCAGGCAACAATTGTATTTTAAAATCCGTACTGTTTATTAATGACAGTACCGGTTTTACAA
>JAIORT010000237.1 GCA_021107975.1 Bacteroidales bacterium
TGAAACCAGGCTGTTTGTCCATTATCTTTTAATACTTCGTATTCGCAATCAATTTTTTTACTCGGCGATATTATTGCTTCTCTGAAAGCATTATTTACCCGTTCCAGATATTCAGGTTTTATATAGCTGAAATATTTATCCCAGTCATTTTTCATTGTTCCTGCAGGCAACTCCAATAATTCATCTAAAACAGGTGAAGAATAAGTATTTTCAAAAGCTCCGTTCTTTCCAATGTCTGCTTTCCAAATAACAGTTGTAATATTAGACACAACCTGCTGGAAATTTTCATTGCTTTCTTTTAAGGCTTCCTCCGCCTGCTTGCGTTCGGTGATGTCTTCATAAACAGCAACGATTTCCCCGGATGGCAGTTTATAAACATAGTTCTCCCTCCAGCCCTGAATTTTATTATCCTTATAAAGTGATACAGGAAGACGCTCTGGTTTCCCAGTCTTCCAAACTCTCTGAAACACATCGAAGAGTCCAAATTCCTTTATACCAGGAAAAACCTTTAGAACGCTTTGATCTATCAACTCATTTATTTGAATATTTTCTAACCGCTCACTTGCCTTATTGAAATCTTTGAAGATAAAATCATTTCCGTCATTCACGGCTTCATAAACTGCCATACCATTGCTCATATTTTCAAACAATTCCCTGAAGCGGTTTTCGCTCTCCTCCAGTTTTTTCTCCATCTGCTTGCGCTCGATATATTCTCCAAGTTGTTTCACAATTTCATTGATCAGATTCCTTTCTTCTTTGAGAAAAGGTCCTTCGTATTTGTCTGGTTTTTCTTTGAGGTAACATACCTCAACCGTACCGACAGATTCATTCTTTATATGTATATCCGCTTTTTGCAGCCATTTCGTCTTTTTGAAATTGTCTGTCTTGTAAATCTTCCCCTCGAAAGTGATACAACCGCCGGTAATTTCAGGATACTGCCAGCTCGATATTAGCAGATTTAACGCATCTTGAAATAGTTTTTCAAAAGATATTCCCGGTCTTTCGGAAATTTTAGTGAAACCGTAAAGACATTGCAGTTCTTTCATTCGTTCCTTGATTTCTTCCTCCGCCTGCTTCTTCTTCTTCTCAGTTTCGATATTGTACAATGCAAAACCAATATCCCCGGCGACTTCCTTGAAAAGACCTTGTTCTTCTTTGTCATTTACATAATATCTGGAAGCCGAAACCGATAGCAATCCGTAGATGTTATCGCCATGCTTAATGCATATTGTGTAGTCAAATAGTCCGGAATAGTTTGCAGAAAATGGACAATCCAGGCATTCTTTTTTGGGATCTTTTATTATGATCAAATCATTTTTTTTCAGGGCATCATTTCCACAATTTGTCAACTTCCCTTCTTCCAGCATCTTTTTCATCGGAATAAAGTTTTTACCTAATCCGGCTTCAGCAGAACTTATATATTCTCTCTGTTCACCCAAAAGCACGATCCAGGCATTACTATATCCGCGGTCTTCAGTCAGTATTTCACATACTTTTTGAATGAGCACATCCTTGTTTTTTTCAAAAACGATTAACTGGTTGACATTTCGGATTGCCCTAAGGACAAGATTGAGATGCTTGATTTTCTCTTCTGCATCCACTCTCACCCGCACTTCATTAATAATGTTCTTATGAGCCATACAAGCTTCTATAGCAACGCTTAACTTTTTAGAAAGACCGGCAAGCAGATTTGCTAAAGGTTCATCTGCTATTTCCCTGCCGGCATAGACCAGATGAAGAATCGCCACATTGGTTACAGGCACAATCAATACGGATTCTTCTTTTTCTGTCAGGACAGGACAATACTGCAAAAAATCTTTGTCATCTTTGTATCTAAGCACAAATTGCTGTCTTTTTTGTATTTGATTTAAAACATCCCGGAGGTCCATTATTTCTTTTTGTGCCGGCACATCTTCAATATTAATTCCGGCACTTGCCACCGGTTGGAGTTTTTTTTCTCCATTTTTGACCCAGATAATACCTCGATGAGCATTCGTTTTATGCACTATCTTATGAATAACTTCGTGAAGCATTTCTGACAGGTTCAAACTGTTACCAATAGCAAGCGCAAACTCATAAGAAATACTGAGGTTTTGAAGAGAAGATCTCATTGGTTTTTTCATAATTTATTCTCCCATTGCGACCACTACAGTCATATTGTACATTTCAATATATTTATCTCCGGTTGAAGCAATTTCGCCGAGACTCAAAAATCCAAATATTAAGACATCATTTCCTGCTTTGTTTGCAATGATCTTTAACTCATCATTAATTCTGTCTTCTAAAAATAAGGCTCTGGCAAGACAATCTACAATCAGAGCTTTGCCCGGGGATTTTTTCTTTTTACTTTCAAAAGCAATTTTGGCTTGTTCGGTAGCTGTTCCTGCGGCTGCTATTAATTTATCAGGGTACGCTTTCGTAACCAGCAACACAGAGTTTTCAGGCATTTCACTGGCAAATAAAAGGCTGTTTTCTTCACCCACACTCACAGGAACACGCAGTACTATCTCAGTATCATATTTCAACATTCCAAAAGGATACGATTTAGCCACATCAAGGAAATCATCTGCAGTTAACTTGATTCCGGCATCTTGTTCAACAATCCTTTTGTAATATTCAAAGGCCGGTTCACAATTAATTGAGTATAAAATATTTTTATCCACACTGCTGGCAATAGCAGGTTCGGAAATGGGCTGCAAACCATGGTTTATTCCCACTGATATGAAGTCCTCAACAGCAGCGATGATAGCCCCTCCCGCAAAAAAGTCATCACAAGTAAACAAAGGTGGCCGATCAATATTAATAATACTTCCGGCATTACCTCCGACAAACGTCATTTCTTTGAAATATTTTTCGTATAAAGTTTCTATAAGCAGCGGAATATTATCTGCATATGCACTGGTAAAGATCAGAAGGGCCATGGGATTTTTTGAAATAAAATTTTCTGAGAAACTACCTTTGAATTTGCTCAGATCTTTTATCACTTCAATTGAAACAGGGGAGTGAAAGGCGCAACCCACCACTCCTTGTTTATACAACGAGCCGTTATAGATCACTCCAGGGAAAATACCTCCCCATACTTCAATATCCAATTTTTTTAGCAGCGGCTGCAACTGTTTGTAATCAAACGGAGTTTCTTCTCCAACAAACAAAAGAATGCCTTTAGCATTATCTTTACTTAGTTCATCCAGGAATGGCTGCCACCCTTCCGGTTCCTGCCCATCATAGAACTTTATTTTTTGAAACATGATCTTCCTCCTATTTAATTTTAGATTTCAATTATTTGCTATAATCTCTATATTTCTTGTTTTTGCCAAGTTGTTCCAACAACTCGTTCACCTCTTGTTTTAGCTCAATAACACGTTCCTCCCGACCCAGAGTAGCACGATAAAAAGTTTCAAGTTCGTTCATTTTTTCCTGGAGTTCTTGTTCTGCTTTTTTGCGTTTGGTGATGTCCCAGTAAATACCAATCATTCCGTTAATATTCCCTTTATTATCTTTAACAGGTAATTTAATCACATGTACCCATTTGTTACCTCCGCCGATACTCCTGCTTTTTTCAGTAAATTCTTGCATTATCCCGGTCTCAATAATTTTCCTGTCACTTGTCATATATTGATCAGCAAGGTCCTTAGGAAATAAATCATTACTCGTTTTTCCTTTAATTTTATTAAACGATTTGAAACAAGCTTTGCAATAGGCTTTATTTGCTGAAACATATTTTAAATCCTTATCCAGGCGATATATAAATTGTGGAAGAGCATTAGTAAGGCTTCGGTATTGTTCCTCGCTTTCTTTTAAAGCTTCTTCTGATTTTTTAAGATTACTTTTTGATTTTTCTAATTCAGTAACTTTTTTATGAAGCACTTTAATTTCTTCAATCAATTGCATTTTTGATTTGTTTTCCGGATTTTCCATATCCTTCGTATTTCTAAAATCTAAAATCGTTAATCACCAATCTTCAGCCTTTCCTCCAGTTCTTTCACTCTATCCCTTAATTCTTTTATCCTGAACTCCCTGCCTTAAAACAGCCTATTGTATCGTTCAAGTTATTTGGTTCGTTCTTTAACAAGTTCTTCAAGGTGTTCACGGTGTTTTTTTAGTTCTTTTCCCGCGTGCTTTAACTTAGTAACATCCTTTATTACAACACAGTATTTTTTCTCACCGGAAATTTCCATATCTTTATGACTTACAAACAAGGATATTCTTGTGCCGTCTTTTTAAATCACATTACAAATTTATGAAGATGAAAGGGAAAAAAAATAAGGGTAATTACCCAATTTTAATAAGGGAAAATACGTAGAAACACTGCGTAATTTTACGCAGTATTTTAGATAAAATGTTCTGACAGAAAAAGATACGTTAATAATTGTTTAAATTTGAATTTTTCTTATTTTTTTATATTAAAGCAGGCTGTTTTGATATTATTTAATATTTATTTAGCATTGATTAAAAATTATTATTGTATTTTTATCCAATATTTCAGGAATAATTAAGGTTAAGCAGACTTTATTCTTAACAGTTATTAATTAATGTGGAAATAAATTAATAAAGGGAGGTTTAAAATGAAAGGAGTAATTGTAATTGCATTGAAAGAGATGGTAGTAAAAAATTTCGGAGAAAGTATATGGAATGATGTTTTACTTAAAGCGGGGATTACCTTGGAGCCGATGTTGATGATAACATCAAATGTTGATGAACAAGTTGTTTTAAGAGTTATTAGTTCTTTATGTGAGATATTAGAGATTACTTTAGAACAGGCAGCAGAGGCATATGGCGATTATTGGGTTAATGTATATTCACAAAGAATATATGGTACTTTTTATCGAACAGCTAAAACATCAAAAGACTTTTTATTAAAATTGGATTCGGTTCATATTGCTATGACAAAGGATATAGATGACGCAAATCCTCCCAGGTTTGAATATGAGTGGACGGATGGAAAAACGCTTATTATGAAATATAAATCCAAACGCGGACTGATAGATATTGCAATAGGACTGATTAAAGGAGTTGGTAAATATTATAAAGAGAATTTAAAAATAAATAAACTGGGAAATGATAAAGTGGAAATTGTTTTCCCATAAATTATTATCTCCTTTCCATTATCTTAAGAGCAGCATTTTTTTTGTTACCGGAATATTATCATCAAATTTTATTTGATAGAAATATACTCCTTCGCTTACCATCCATCCTGAATTGTCTTTTCCATCCCAAATCACAGAATGTTTGCCGGCGGCTTGTTTTTCATTTATCAGAGTTCGTGCTTCCTGCCCGATTATATCGTAAACCTTTAAAACAATTTTTCCAATAACAGGTAATTGATAACTGATTGCTGTTGACTGAGAAAAAGGATTCGGGTAATTTTGATAAAGAACAACATCGGTTTTTTCTGATTCCTGAACAACCGGTTCGTCAACACTTGTAACAAGCTGATTGCAAAGAAATGTTACTTCCCTGGTTTCTCCTTCTGCCAATAACGGCTCACCCTGATACCAGACATACATAAGAACAAAGTTGTCTTTAACAACAGTTTCAATTGCGTCGGTATAAATTATTTCAATGTTTCCGGCAACAAAAGGAAGGATTATAGCGGGGTGGCGTTCGCCCCATTTACCGTTAAAACCAGGCGAACCTTCTCTGTTCATAGTAATTTTAAAAGTAACGGTATCCTTTTCAACTCCTTGATTTATTACCAGCTCGCTTGTAAAAAGCGGTTCCGTGAAAACACCTTCATTCGACATTTTAACCTGCATACCCGGGTCGCCATAAAGAGCCGAGCCATTTAAATCGGGAGGGTTAGTTCCGGGAGTATTATTTATCATATCAAATTTAAGCGCCTGGTTTGCCAGGAAGAAAGCTTCTGCCCATGTGTAATTTCTTGCAGCTTTGTAAAAATATGCTTTTGTTCCGCCATGCTGATGTGAATTTGAACCCTCGTTAATCACATATCCGGTATATTGATATGCTCCGCCTGTATGTATCCACGACGGCGCCATAGAGCTGGAGTTAGAAATTTGACCGATTTTACAGTTACCCAATCCGAAATATATCTTCGGATGATTGGAATTAATATTGGTATCTGCTCCAGTGTGCGGGTCGCCATATACCTGTCCTGAATTAGAACGAAAAAATCCTTCCTGGTCAGGCGACGGATAATGTAATTGCCATACATTATAATTTCCGTGTCCGCTTGTATAAAAAATATCTACCTGGTCATAATTAAAAATATCGATTCCCTGGTTAATCATTGTTACCAGCCATTCGGTTCTGTCGGTAGGTCCATCGGTATAAGCCGTAGTTCCTGCCGAATCGGGATATTTTATATAATAGCTGCCATAAGTTGATTCGCTTGTGCTGATTCCCTGGGTATAATAAACCAAATCGCAGGATGCAGTTCCTCCAAGCACGGTTTTTACTTCAAAACCGGTTGACCCGGTAACAAGATTTAAAGCATCCTGGGCATCACAACCGGTTATAATTCCCCATACGGCATCACAATAAACGTCGTCATCCAAATCCCTGGTAAATTGCCAGACATAATTATGAATAAATGTTGATGAAGCAGTTAAAAGCTCACATACAAATCCAATATGTGTAGGATGAAAAGCTGCAACATCATCCTGAATTTCAGAAAGAGAACTACTCCAGATGAATAGCTGACCCTGGTAGCGGGCAAGCAACGAGTCAGTTACTGTTTGCCAGTCGGGATCTTCATAGGTTGACTGCTTAACAATAACTGCATAAGCAATTGTTTGTTCGTTAAAAGCCGAATAATCTTTATTATTAAATTTTTGTGCAAAAACAAAAACATTGCTTAATAATAAAACAACAGATAGATAAATCAGTTTTTTCATTTTCATCTTATTTATAAATTATTTAATTTAATGCTGCTCAAAAGTAATAATTAATATTAATAAAATATTTTTGGTCGAAGCCGGTTTGTGCTCAAGAGACCGGAAAAGTCGAAAAAAATTTATATCTTTACAAGTTACTAATGGCTATCGGGTCTACCAATGACGTATTTATATAAATGCAAAATTATAATCTTATTAATTTTTTTTTAGTGTAATGATGTGTTATGGATGAAATTCCAGCCAATTAATTAGAATATTTTTCCCGACTTTTGTTATGATTGATTCCGGGTGGAATTGAATACCTTTTATATCATAGCTTCTGTGAGAGATTGCCATAATAATCCCATCCTCTGCGATAGCTGTGATAATCAGTTCTTCAGGGAAACTGCTTTTGTCAATAGCCCACGAATGATAAAGACCACTCTGAAAACCGTCATTTATATTTCTGAACAGATAGTCTTCTTTTTGTGTAATACAGGTTTTTTTTGAAACTCCGTGAAAAACACCTCCGGGTTTATATAATTTAGCACCGAAAGTTAGGGCAATGGCTTCATAACCCAGACAAATACCGAAAAAACTTTTTTCCTTGTAAAACCTCCTTACAAAGTCTTCGAGTTTCGGGAAGTCATCAGGAATGCCCGGACCGGGTGATAATAGTATTTTGTCAAATCCTGCGATCACATTATTATCAACCTTATCGTATGGTAAAACAATGAATTCATTTTTACCATGCTGTTCAATTATCTGAACCAGATTATAGGTAAATGAATCGTAATTGTCAACTAACAGGATTTTCATATAAAAGAGTGTTTAAAGTATCGGGAATAGTCAATAGCAATATTCCTTACCTTTGCCATCTTAGTTATGCAGCCTGTCAAAGATATAATAAACCTGATGAATGAGTACGGGAAAAGT
>JAIORT010000138.1 GCA_021107975.1 Bacteroidales bacterium
TTATGCCCAATTTATTGGATCTTATGAAAAAAGATTTAGCTCTTTTTGAAAAAATTAAGTTGTTTGTCGAAAATTATATAAATACAATCAATGAAAATCCTCATATTCCTGCATTTATTATACACGAATTAAACAGAAATCCTGAAAGGGTGGCAGAGTTAATTAAAAGTACAGGTATAAACCCGTCTTTTTTTGTGAACCAGATTTATGAAGAAATTGAAAAAGGTACAATCGAACCTGTTAATCCGTTTCATCTTATTGTGAATATGCTGGCGATGTGTATCTTTCCTTTTATCGCCCGACCAATCCTGCAATATATTATCTTTAATGAAGATCCAAAAGTTTATGCAGCTTTTATTGAACAACGAAAAAAGGAAGTATCTGAATTTGTCATTAATGCAATAAAGAAAAAATAAACATCCATGAAAAAAATATTTATCACTGGAGTTTTTATTTTCATCTTTTTGGTTCAATCCTTTACACAAGATACTATAACACTTGATATTTGTTACCTCAAAGCCATTTATAATTATCCTCTCACCCAACAACGAGATCTGCTTACTGCTTCAAATGACCTGAAGATAAAAAATCTGAATAAAAATTATCTCCCGCAATTAATATTTAACGGGCAGATACATTACCAGTCGGATGTTACAAAAGTACCTATTCAAAGAATTCCGGGGATTGATATTCCGATATTGGACAAAGACTGGTATAAGTTTAATATTGACGCAAGCCAATTGATTTATGACGGTGGAACTACCGGCAAACAAAAAGCATTGGAAGATGTTAGCCTTCAAATTGACCGGCAAAATCTCGAACTGCAGTTATTTAATCTAAAAGAAAGAATCAACCAGATATATTTCAATGTTTTATTGTTGCGGGAAAGCCTGAAAACATTAATGCTGTTAAAAGAAAATTTAGGGGAAAAATTATCAGAAGTTGAATCGAGGGTTAAGAATGGAGTATTGTTAGCTTCAAATGCAGATATTTTAAAAGTAGAATTGATCAACACTGAACAAAGTATTGCTGAGGTTAATATCGGAATTGAAGCAGCCATTGACATGTTGAACGAGTTAACCGGTTTGAACATAAATAAAAACACTATAATTCAATTACCGGAACCTAAGGTGAATTTAGAGGTATTTGAAAATAACCGTATTGAGTATTCATTATTATCGTTGCAGCAGAATAAAATAAATACTATTAAGAAAGTAACTTCAACTAAGAGATTCCCCCGAATTTCAGCATTTGGACAGGCGGGATATGGTAGACCCGGATACGATATGCTAAAAAATACTTTTGAAGATTATTATATGATTGGAGCAAGGCTTAACTGGAACATCTGGGATTGGAATCATACGAAAAGGGAAAAGGAAATCCTCGACATTCAAAATAAAATTATCAATACACAAAAAGAAACTTTTGATATAAACCTGCAAATTGAACTTGAAAATAAGATTGCCGGTATCAGGAAATATGAGGAAATGATCGAAAGAGATCAGGAAATTATCGAATTGAGGTCAAAAATTGTGAAATCGGCTTCATCACAATTGGATAACGGCATAATCACTTCAACCGGGTATTTAACCGAACTGAATGCCGAAACGCAAGCTAAATTTAATCTCCAGGCTCATAAAATCAGACTTGTAAATGCTAAACTGGATTATCTAACAACATTAGGAAATTTGTAAATAATCAACCAATATGAAAACAAAATATTTCTTTTTAATCATTGTTATTGTCCTTGCTTCATGCTCGGTCAAAAATCATAAGTCGGATGCTTATGGAAATTTTGAGACGGATGATGTTATCATTTCATCTGAGGCAAATGGTAAACTTTTATTTTTTGATGTTGAGGAAGGGGAAAAAGTCGAGGCTGACAAATTGGTTGGTATTATTGATACGACAGATTTAATACTTAAGAAAAAACAACTTTATGCACAAGAGAAGGCTATATCTTCCAGGCTTGAAAATATACAGTCGCAAATTAATGTTCAGGAACAACAAAAAAAGAATTTACTTGTTGACAAAAAGAGAATCGAAAACCTGTTAAAGGACGGTGCAGCGACACAAAAACAATTAGATGATATTGACGGGAAACTGGATTTGATTGAGGTGCAGATATCTTCAATCAAAACACAAAATACTACGGTATTAACTGAATTGGAAGTGGCAAACACACAAATTGATCAAATTGAGGAATCCATTAGAAAATGTAATATCATAAACCCTATTAACGGAGTCGTACTGGAGAAGTATGCCGAGCCAAATGAGATCACAGCTTTTGGCAAACCTTTATATAAAATTGCCAATCTGAATGATATATATCTGAGGGTATATGTAAGCGGCGCACAATTGCCTCATATTAAAATCGGTGAGCAAGTGGAGGTGTTGATTGATGAAAACGAAAAAACAAATAAAAAGCTGACCGGAAAAATATGCTGGATTTCAGAAACCGCCGAATTTACACCAAAGATGATACAAACAAAGGAAGAACGCGTGAATTTGGTTTATGCTGTTAAGATAAAAGTGAAAAACGATGGAAGCCTGAAGATTGGGATGCCGGGTGAAGCTAATTTTTAATTTGTAACCGTTCACGGGTTTAATAAATCCAAGTAAAAAATAATCTGTGGAAATCTGAGTAATCCCTGCCTTTGCCGGCAGGCAGGTGTGGTGTAATTTTTAATTTTAGATCTACGAAGAAAATGAAAAAAATTTCAATAACCACCGAAAATATTAGCAAAAGCTATGGCAATGTTAAAGCCTTAGACAATATTTCCTTTTCAGTAAAAAACGGTGAATTGTTTGGATTGATCGGTCCTGACGGAGCAGGAAAGACCACCCTGTTCAGGATTCTGACTTCCCTTTTGATACAGGATTCTGGGAATGCAGAGGTTGAAGGATATGATGTTATAAAAGATTATAAAAAAATAAGAAAAATTGTTGGCTATATGCCCGGTAGGTTCTCACTTTATTATGATCTGTCAGTTGAAGAAAACCTTAAATTTTTCGCTACCATATTCGGAACTACAATAGAAGAAAACTATGACCTGATCAGGGATATTTATATCCAAATCGAGCCGTTTAAGTATCGTCAGGCAGGTAAGCTTTCCGGCGGCATGAAACAAAAGCTGGCTCTCTCATGTGCTTTAATACACAAACCTGAAGTTCTTTTTTTGGATGAACCTACGACCGGAGTGGATGCTGTTTCACGAAAGGAATTCTGGGAAATGTTAAAAAAGCTTCAAAAAAAAGGAATAACAATTATGGTTTCCACTCCTTACATGGATGAAGCGAGCCTATGCGATCGGGTAGCTTTAATTCAAAAAGGAAAAATACTCGAAATTGATACACCTGAAAATATTATCCACAGGTACAGGTTTCCTTTGTTAGCAGTAAAAAGTGAAGACATGTATCACCTTACAGACGATTTAAAGGAGTTCCGGGGTGCAGAATCCGTTTTTCGTTTTGGCGACAGCATACATCTGTCATTAAAGGATGAAAAGATTGACGAAACCGGATTAAGAAAATATCTAAAGAATAAAGATTATAAAAATATTGAAATAAAAAAGATAGAACCAACTATTGAAGATTGTTTTATAGCAAACCTGTAAGGTTTACGGGCTGACACAGCGGGCAGGAAAAACCTTGCAGGTATTAGATTAGAATTACAATCGGTAAGGTTTGCGAGCTGACACAGCGTTATAAAACCTTACAGGTTTAATAAAAATAAATAAAATAAAAATATTATGTCAACTAAAAGATTACCATTAGAACCTGATAAATACTACCATATTTATAATCATGGCAATGCCAATGATGATTTATTTAAAGAAGAAAAAAATTATAAGTATTTTCTTACCAGATTTTATCACTATGCAAATTCAGTATCTGAAACTTTTGCCTATTGCTTAATGCCAAATCATTATCACTTTCTTATTAAAATCAAAACCGAATCGGAATTAAAAAAAGGATTTCTGAAGAAATATCCCAAGAAAAACTTGCAAAGCATCGAAGAGCTTACAACTTTTACATCCAATCAGTTCAGCAATTTTTTCAATGCTTATGCAAAAGCATTCAACAAAATGTATAACAGGAGGGGAGCTTTATTTATTGATGCTTTCGGGAGAAAAGAAGTTAAAGATAGAGATTATTTAATCAATTTGGTTCATTATATACATTACAACCCTGTACATCATGGTTTTGTAAACAAAATTGAGGATTGGAATTTTTCATCATATAATTTTATAATTTCCGGTAATGAGCCAAATATAAAGTGGAAGGAAGTTATAAATTGGTTTAATGATTTGGACAATTTTATTTTTTGTCATCAACAAAAACCTACAGACCTGTGAGGTTTCCGGGCCGGCACTGCGGGTAGGAAAAACCTTGCAGGTCTATGCGGGATTGTAAGACCTGCAAGGTTTGAAAAAAACCTTACAGGTCTGGTCAATAAAAAAATATGAATAAACGCCCCGTCATACAAGTAAAGAACCTCGTCAAGAAATTTGGTAATTTCATAGCCAATGATAACCTGACATTCGATGTTTATAAAGGTGAGATATTCGGTTTCCTCGGGGCAAACGGAGCAGGTAAAACAACAGCCATCAGGATTTTATGCGGCTTGTCTGCACCAACATCCGGAAAAGTAAAGGTTGCAGGGTATAATGTATATAGGCAAACAGAGCAGATTAAAAAAAACATCGGCTATATGAGCCAGAAGTTTTCTCTTTACGAGGATCTAACTATCAGGGAGAATATCAGGTTTTACGCAGGTATATACGGTTTATCACGGAAAGTCATTAACGAACGGACAGATGAATTACTTTCAAAACTTAATATTACAAACCTTGGGAATAAGCTGATATCTTCGCTTCCTTTAGGCTGGAAACAAAAACTGGCTTTTTCAATAGCTATTTTCCATAAGCCTGAAATCGTTTTCCTTGACGAACCTACAGGCGGAGTGGATCCAATTACGAGAAGGCAGTTCTGGGATATGATTTACGACGCAGCAAATGAATCCATCACGGTTTTTGTAACAACACATTACATGGATGAAGCAGAGTATTGCGATAGGGTTTCTATTATGGTTGACGGCAGAATAGAGGCTTTGGACAGTCCGGCAGGATTAAAGAATACTTATAAAGCAAAAAATATAGATGAAGTATTTTTAAAGTTAGCAAGAACCCCCATTGGGGAGGTTGGGAGAGGGTAAGTACTTAGTACTAAATAATTATGAAACAATTTATCGGATTTGTAAAAAAAGAATTTCTTCATATTTCCCGCGACATGCGAACGATGCTGGTATTGTTCGGATTACCGATAGCTCAATTACTAATTTTTGGTTTTGTGGTAACCAACGAGATAAGGAACATCAAGATTGCCATTTACGACCGGTCGAAAGATGATGTTACAATAGAAATCTCTAATAAGATCATCTCGTCAGGATATTTTTTATTACACGAAAATCTGACTAACATCAACGATATTGAAAATATTTTCCAACAGGGAGATGTAAAGGAAATCATAGTGTTTGAACCCGATTTTGCAAAAAAACTTGAAAAAGAAAGAACAGCAAATATCCAACTTCTTGCCGATGCTTCTGATGCCAATACAGCAAACCTCATTGTAAACTATACAATGGGTATCATTTCCGACTACATGAAAAAAGAAAACCGGTTAACAGAAACGCCATTTCAAATCATTCCAGAAGCAAGAATGTACTTTAACGAGGAAATGAGAAGTGTTTACATGTTTGTTCCCGGAACCATGGCGCTTATCCTGATGCTTGTATCAGCATTAATGACATCCGTTTCAATAGCCCGTGAAAAAGAGCTTGGCACAATGGAAGTGCTGCTTGTTTCTCCATTAAAACCTGCACAAATAATAATTGGCAAAGTTATTCCTTACGTTGTTTTGTCTTTTATCAATGCTGTTATCATAATTGTGCTGGGTTATTATGTGTTTAATATGCCTGTAAAGGGAAGTCTTATGCTGCTTTTGGCTGAAAGCCTTATATTTATCAGCCTGGCATTGTCGTTAGGCATCTTTATATCAACAATAGCAAAAAGCCAGCAGGTTGCTATGTTTATATCGATGTTTGCGCTTATGATGCCGACTATACTTTTATCAGGATTTATTTTCCCGATAGAGAATATGCCTGTGATTCTGCAGTGGCTAAGTCATATTATGCCGCCAAAATACTTTATCATAATTGTAAAAAACATTATGTTGAAAGGAGTTGGTTTTTCCTATGTTTGGAAAGAAACACTCATTTTGACCGGAATGATGTTGGTTTTTATAGCATTAAGTATAAAAAAGTTTAAAATCAGACTGGATTAAGAAAAAACACTAATGCGTAACATAATTTTCATAATACAAAAGGAATTCATCCAGATTTTCAGGAACAGGACAATGCTGCCCATTATTTTCATTTTGCCACTAATTCAGTTGCTCATCCTGGTATATGCAGCCACACTTGAAATGAAGCATATCGACATGATAGTTATTGATAAAGACCTTTCATCTGCCTCGCGTAAACTAATAAGTAAGTTTGAAGGTTCTCCCTTCTTTTTTGTTAATGGCTCTACTTTTTCAATGGAAGAGGCGGAAAATATCCTGAAAAAAGACAAAGCCGATATTATCCTTCACATTCCCGCTGATTTTGAAAAAAAACTTTATAAAGAAAACAAATCCGAATTACAGTTACTGATCAATGCTATCAATGCCACCTCAGCCGGTTTAACGAATGCTTATGCAAATTATGTGATCGCCGATTTTAATAAAAACATTATTGCAGAAAACATTAATTTTTTCAAACCTTCTTTTCCGAAAAATATTAATATCAATTATTCTTTTTGGTACAATCCTGAGCTGAATTATAAAATATTTATGCTACCCGGTATTCTTGTTATCCTTGTTACCATTATCGGTATGTTTTTAACTGCGCTTAATATTGTTCGTGAAAAAGAAATAGGAACCATCGAGCAGATAAACGTTACTCCTATTGTAAAATACCAGTTTATCATAGGCAAGCTGGTGCCATTCTGGATAATCGCTATGTTTGAACTTGCTTTCGGACTGATATTAGGAAAAATCCTTTTTGATATCCCGATGATAGGTAGTCTGTTCCTTCTTTTCGGATTTGCCTCTGTTTACCTTTTGGTTGCTCTGGGTTTTGGCTTGCTTATCTCGACCCTTGCCAATACTCAACAGCAGGTTATGTTTATTATTTTCTTTTTTTTGATCACTTTTATTTTAATGAGTGGTATTTTCACGCCGGCTGAAAGCATGCCCGAGTGGGCGCACTATGTGAATATCATTAATCCGGTTGCCTACTTTATGCGTGTTATCAGGATGGTATTACTGAAAGGCTCCGGATTTGCCGATATCTCCAAAGAATTTTTTTCTTTATTGATTTATGCTTTTATTATTTTGAGTTTGGCTGTCTGGAGGTACAGGAAGACGGTGTAAAATCACCCCTCTTATTTCCACTTCTATAATATATCCTAATAAAGGCTTTTAATTTCCGGTTTCTTTCGTTTTTTCATGGAAATCTCCATAAAAATAAAAATCGATTGTATGAGCTAACCTATCGATATCATAGACAAAGCTCCTGCCGTTGGAAAAGGTTTGCAGTAATGGACACGATACGAGACATTTTTATCGTATCTCAATATCTGTTTCTTCAATATCACAACGAAGCACTTCCAGTAGAGTAGAAAGGAAGTAAGGGCAATTTCTGTCCTTACTCCTTCCCCTCGT